>CALDHR010000107.1 GCA_937898585.1 uncultured Oligoflexia bacterium | reverse complement strand
AGAATTCTTCGGGAGTAGAGAATCTTCAAGGTGGGCCCATTACGCTTTTCATCATCACCTAATTACCTATTCTTAATCTACTTCAGTTGGTGCTGTCACGGCCGTCATTGTTGCAGTAACATCTGTTACGTTAACAAGAAATCCTACATCTGCAGTCGTTACAAGCTGCGCTGAACCAGGTGAGGCCTCCCCTGTTTTGTAAAAGCGAAAAGCTGCATCGCTATTGGTACAACTATTTGTCGGTGCATAAGTAATATTATTACTGGAAGCAACAAATATTCCTGTTGCATTGGTGAAACATTGCTTCTGCGCATAGGCCTGACCATTTGATGGTGAGTTTCCTGGTCCCGTCCAGTTACAAATCATATTATTAACAGTTCCATCATAAGTAAAACCACCAGAGATGGGATCATCATAACCAAAAAAAGCACACCCTGAAAGAACACTACCAGAAGAAGTTAAATTGACATTCATTACCCTACTACCGCGATCGTTAGAACCGGCCTGCCAAGCAAAATAATAATTTCCTGCATTTGTTGTAGGGTCCATATTAAATCTGGCCCAATTAAAATTATCGGCCCACCCATTTGTGGAGGCCACAATGTTTTTTGTCTGATCCACCGTAAGATTCGTTGTGCTAATATAAGGATCTGCACTTGATCCACAAAACTTCCCTGATCTCAAATCATAAGTTAGCGATGTTGCTGAAGATTTCTCATAAGAAACTGATCCTGCATCAACATACCCAAGAGTCCCACCTGAAACACAGTTCTGACCAGAATTAACACCTGTATTATTAACAATTTTAATGGAAAGCTTTCCTCGATAAGTACTGTTTGAACTCGTTGATTCAGGAACATGTTTTAGGCGAAGATTCACTTCCGAAGTAGGAGAAGCATCTACTGTCCCCACAAGTGTTGTTATATAGACAGGACGTCCATCACTAGCGTCCGTATCGCGACTTAATATGGCGCTTGTCACTGTAAGTCCCACTGAATTAGTCACATAGTTAGCGGCCACAAGAGTTGTTAAATCAACTGATGATCCTACAGAAGAAGGAACGGCAATAGAGTTTCTTCTCGCAATACACATCATGGAGGCCATGGCAAAAACACCAGAATCTACTAAAGAGGCCACTCCTGTCACTTTTGCATTGAGTTGAGCGGCGGCGCAGGCCTCTGTAGTTGCCCCTTCATTGGCATCCCACAAACCTAAGTCTCCTCCAGGAAGAGAGCCATTTGCTCCTGCCCCATCGGGATGTCCTGTGTAAGTTAAATTTGGTCCAAAACAAGTTGCATTGGTAGAAGCAATAGCAAAATTGGGAACATAATCACAATCAGCATCAGTGGCCGCGGCAAGCATAGCGGCAAGGGCCGCTTCTTTGGCAGCGTAACTATCACTCGCAGAGATATCAACGGCAGCTCTCACTTCCTTTCCTTTTTTTCCACGAATACGGACTCCATTTGAAGTCTGGCCAGTAGGAGAACTGACGGCAAGTCCTGAGGGAAAAGCGGTGCTAGAGGCCGAACTACTTGTTGCAGGAGCTGCATCACCTCCACTTCGACTGCCTCCGCAAGAGACCAAGGAAAGCAAGCAAATAACTGTTGTCATTTGACGAGTGAAGTTAAATCGATGAAACACGCAAAGATCCTCCTGTAAAAGTTTGATGCTTTATCGGAGGATGAGAAAAAAACTAAAATTGATAAGAAAGTCTACCAGTTAATAACAAAACTAATGAAAAGCGTAATGGGCCCACCTTGAAGATTCTCTACTCCCGAAGAATTCTCGTCTCCTGGAATAGGTTGAAATTTAGGCTCATCGCTATCTTTAAAATTTACCCAGTGATACAAAAACTCTACACCCACATAGCTTTTTTTCAGCTCAATGGGAAACTCCAATCCTCCTCCTGCTGCAAAGCCAATTTGCCCTTCTGAGTTATTGCGAATGGTAGGTTGATTGAGGAATTTATTGGTCTTATTCCAATACTCTACCACTCCTACAATATAGGGATTTGAGTAAGTAATGGCGGTGTTGAGGTTTGAAGTATCAATATAATAGCGATAGAAAAAGAATGAACGAAAGA
>CALDHR010000106.1 GCA_937898585.1 uncultured Oligoflexia bacterium | reverse complement strand
AGCGTGGAAAAAAATATTTATGTAGTGGGAAATCTTGAGGCCTATCAAACCATTTCTTCTATCATTAAAAATGAGTGTAAGTTTCCTTCATCGGCCGCTTACTCGCGTGTTGATGACGAAAATTCCATCGCTCGTCTTCAGCAAAAAATCACACAGGCAAAAAAACAAACAAGGCCTAAAATTTATTTTGCCCCTCTTAAACAAAGTAATCAGGCCCAAATTCGTCTCGGCTCCACTCATCTCACAGACAATACAACCCCTCATGCGCACGAACTCTCTCTCTTAGCATCGGGAATTTTAGGAGGAGGCTTTACCTCAAAACTCATCCAAGAATTGCGTGTAAAGCGAGGCCTTACTTATTCTGCCGGTGCGGCGGCACGCTTTGAGAAACTCTTTGGGCGTAGTCTTATGGTAACATCCACAAAGACGGCCACAACACTTGAGGCACTCACCGTTATTAAAGACATTCTTTTTTCTCTTAACAATGAAAGAAAGTTAGAAGAAAAAGAATTTCAAAAAGGAAAAGATAAGCTCAGTGGAAGTTATCTTTTTTCCATTGAAGGATCTACTGAACTAGCCATGACTTTGATGAGTTATGAACACAAAAATCTGGGAGTTGATAACCTCTCCAGGTTTCCTGCTATTTTGCAAAGTCTCGATGCTTCAAGTCTTTTGAACAAAATGCAGGAACTGTTTTCCTGGGAGAAGCAAACTATTCTTATTATGGGCGATAACGCTATCTTAGAGCAGTTAGAAAATCTTGGTAACGTGGAGCTTATTAAAGATTACGAGAAGTTTCTTTAGCCTTTCTTCCTTGCTCATCATGATCACATTCTAGCTAAAGTAAAAAAAGATTTAAGATCTCTTATGGTTTACCCGATTAAAACCAAATGAAGAATTTAAAACAATCCCTTTTCTGGACAATAATAATCAACTTTATATTGTGGAATATCTCCTCTTCTCTTCAGGCCGCCATCTGCAACTACACAGAAGGTGAATCGAAAATTAAAGAGGCCGAAGCATGCGAAGACAAACCGGCCATGAACTGGAATTGCGAAAGCAACCTCTGCGAGTACGACGAAAAAAAACTTGTCACCAATGAAGAAGTTCTCAGCTGCCGACAAGATTGCCACGATGATTACAAAGATGATAAGGGCAAAATTGAAGATTGCACGCAGTCTTGTTTTGAACATCAAGCAGAAGACGAGACTCGGCGAAAAATATGCGAAAAAGATCACAGAGGCGATGAAGAAATCAAAGACTGCATGGATAATTTAAATCTAGAACAAGCAGGGTTTCTCACCAAAGATTTTAAAGAAGAGGCCTATCACTACTCTATGTTTGCCGTTCACGGCCTCTCCTTAATTCTCAGTGTTTTTCTCGTCCTTCTCCAAAAAAGTTCACCCTGCCCTGTAAAGTCGGCCCTTGTGATGGTTCTCGCTGCTGGCGTTGCTCTCGCAGGAGAAGTGGGAACATTTGTCTACATCAGCGTTAAAAGCAAGCAAATCAAAAAGAAATACGATTCTATTAATATCAAAGACAGCTCCATTGATTTGCAAAAAAATGCCTTTCAGGGTCTCGCTGAAATGCATAAACTTCGCGGAGATACAGAGCTCGTTCGCGCCATTATTTACTACGCAGTAGCGGCCCTTTATATTATTGCTGTTTTAGTGGCGGCCTATGAAATTATCAGCACCGGAATTGGAACAACTTGTGCTAATAATGCGGCCCCTATTTCGGCCTCTTCAGCAGGAGGAGGTGCTATTGGGTCACTTATCTCTGGCGCCATTTCTGTTCTGCCTTCAGGCGCCACTAATTCGGCCATCAAGCTACTACGAAAACTCATTGGAAATCCCGTCGTACGCATTGTCCTCTCCTCACTTCTTGGAGGGCTGAGTATTGTCCTTGGAACTCATTCTGTCATTGCCGCCAAAGAATCTTACAGACGCGTCAAGCTCATTAAAAAAGTTCTTCGCGAACTTCAGCAACACTGGATCAACAGTATGTGTGACGATAAAGAGCGAAAAAATCCTGACAATCAACAATGCTACTGTTACACAGGAGAAGGAAAACGCAATCTTATGGAGCGATCCAACAGCGATGTCTGTAATGCTGCTTGGGAAGAAGATGATGTTATCAATGTTCCCGACCCCACTAACTACAACTTTAGTAGCAATTCGCCCAATGGACCTACTGGTTGCGTAAATGTAAAAGATGAATTTGATGAAGAATGTATTTGCAAAAAAATCAAAGGAAAAAATGGGGAAAATGCCTGCAAGAAATCCAACCTCACTGTTCAACTTGGCAGTATTCCCGCCATCAATGATTTAAACTCTGCAGAAAGTATCACCGACGATATTTTAAGTGGAACCCTTACCCAAGGAAATTTTCACTCTCCTCTTAGCAGCTATCGCCAAGCGGCCAAACTCAATAAAATTGCCCAAAGAGAACTTTCCAATGTCAAAAAACACCTCCTCAAAAGTGGTTCACAAAAAGATGCTCTCAAGAAGATGGCACCGGCCGAATTGCTGAAAGGTTTTATGACTGCTCTCAATCCAGATGATTTAGAAAAAGTCGGGAACTTCTCGGCCAATCAATCAAATAGTGATTTTAGTGCCTTTCAAGATCTTCTCTCTGATAAGCAAAAAGAGTTATTAAAAAAGGCCGACAAGCAAGATTCTAATTTGTTTTATACGGGAGGAGGAAGCGCAAAAACAAAAAATAAAGAGAATAAAAAAGATCCTTTCTCTCTTTCTTCTTTTATGGGAGGAAATGAAGGAAATCAAAGTTCTGGCAACAAAATACTCAATGTTCCAGAGAGTGAAGCGAAACTTGACTATCAATATAAAGACAACGATCTTCACTTAAAGAAGGATAAAATTATTTGGAATATTATTTCCAATCGCTATCAAACAACGGGAATGCAGCGACTTTTTACAACTGAAAAAACTCAACAAATGGATCAATAAAACGATGTCTAACCAATGGTATAACTTTAATGAAGAGACAGATCTCCCTTACATTTTTGGTCTTGATAATAATCAAAGCATGATCAAAATTCCTCAAGAAAGCTTTGTGGTGCATAAAGATGCTCTCGATGGATTTAGCTTTTTTCTCGATGAAATTAGAAATGCGGGATTTCAATACAAAATCATCAGCACTCTGCGTACCTTTGAACATCAAAAAAAAATTTGGGAGGCAAAAGTTCTCGGTGATCGCCCTATCATGGATAAGCAAGGCAGCAAACCTATTCAAAATGTGCAAGAATTAACGCCTAATGAGGTTCTCTGGTCTATTTTGCGCTATAGCGCTCTTCCAGGACTTAGCCGCCATCACTGGGGATCAGAGATGGATATTGTGGCCGTCAAAGAAAATGCCATTATGCCAAAGAAGATTGAACTCACCCCTGCTGAGTTTGCGCCAGACGGTCCTTTCTACGATTTTTCTCTTTTTCTGCGCGATTTCACTAGCTCTCAAATTGGTCATCAATTTTTTCGCCCCTACATTACACCTCTTCGGCCGGCCTATTTGGGACCCGAGCCATGGCATATAAGCTATCGCCCTCTGAGCGAAGAGATTTACCGAAACTTTCGCTATGATTACGCGCAAGATTTTCTTCTTTCTAAAATAAAAGAGGGAACTCTTTTAGCAGATGAAATCGCTAAAGAGCTCCATCGCATTTATCGCTATTGTTTTTTACTGGGATCTTAGGCCTAGTTCAATAACCTATTTATTCACCAATTAAATTTCCCCAAGTGCGCTTATAAACTCTTGAAAGATATTCAAAAATCCCCGAATCTCTATTTCTATTGATGGATTGAATATTTATTATATCAACCTTTCCACTCTTGGCTGCTTTACTATTATAAGATTCGGCGCCTTTATAAGAAGGATGTCTTGAACTAAATTGACTACCAGAAAGAACCGAGACATCTTTTGTCTCTTGAATAGAACTATCTCTTCTAGCAGGAGCTTCCTCACCTTCGACACTCTTTTCTTTAACAGTCTCTTTGGCCGTACTCATACCACTAGATCCTGTTCCACCAAAAATACCCGTGGCCTTCCCTGAATCCATCTTTACTATTTCTTTTTTTAAAGCATTTTCCATATCGCTGTTGAACTTTTTACTTTCCTGTTTAGCCTCTGATAGATATTTATCGAGAAAGGCCTTTCCTTTTTCACGCTGAATTTCTTGAAGTGCTTTTTGTTTTAGCTTAAAAGCGTTGCCCTGCAATCTCCCTGATCCATTTTTTATTTCTCCTAAGGATGAGCTTCCATTTAAGATCTTACCTTTTAGGTTCGCTGATTCAGAACCAAGAGTCACAAGACCTGGATTTTTTGTTTTAAGTTGCTCCATCTCTTTTTTGTTTTTTTCATCTTCCTCTGATAAATTTTGTGCTTCTTCCTTACATTGACTTTGAGGAATAGAGCACGTGGGATCTGGACTATTTCCACACATACAAACTTTACTACCAAAATCAGTCTCTCTAATCTCCCCATTGCTTCCAGAATGAGACGTTGTTGTCGGGGTTCCTGATCCTGTCGTGGTTAATGTTGGATCAGCTGGAGTCTCTGGAGCAACATCAGGGTTAAGGTCTGGAGTCCCATTATTTTCTCCTGCAGAAACAGAAGCATTAATTTTGTCAATAATAGTATTAAGCATATCAATTCGATCTTCAATATAACCAATTCTTTTGGGGAGATATTTTCTGGTAATAATACTTCCTAAAATTCCTGCGGCCAGCGTAATCATCCCTCGTCCTTGCGACGTTGAATATTTCACCCCCATTGTAGGTGCTGTGGCAATAAGACTAGCGGCGAACCACTTTCGAGCGGGGTCTTGATTATAACCCATGGCCTCAAACATAGGACCCATCACACCTGCGTCACCATTTCCATTAAGGGCCGCTCCTGCAACCGTCATAACTAAAGCAACATAGGCCAAGGTACTAGCGCATAAAATATTTAAAAATCCCAAAACTTCAAAAACGCTAGTGGCAAAAGCAACATAATTGAAGGCCTTAACAACAATGGTATGCTCTCTCTTTTGCTTTAAAAGATCTACCATATCTTCAAGCTGCTCTTTCATCATTTGATAAAAACTCATTTGATCATAGAACGTTTCTTTATCATCTCCTGGAGTATAATCAGCATAAGGA
>CALDHR010000105.1 GCA_937898585.1 uncultured Oligoflexia bacterium | reverse complement strand
AATAGATTCATATTCATTTTTAAGGGAATTAAAATCCTCCACAAGATATCCATTTTTTGTAAGAGGTTTTATGTTTTCTTCAATTTCATCAAAGAGATCAATAGCTATTTGAGTGTTAAGAAAAAAAGAAGCTCCATCTTGTTCTTCTTCAAAAGAGATAAGATGAATGTTGAGTTGTTCTAGTTGTGTGAGTATAAGTGCTCCTTTGGGAATAATATTCTTTTCTTCTAGCTCAACTAATTTTCCCATTAATTCTTTTATTTTCTCTCGAAATTTTTTCAAACTGTCTTTTTGCTCTTGATTCAAAGAAACTTTTTGTGAAGCAAAAGGAAATTTCTTTTTGATGGGTTCAATTCCCTTTTCAATCAAGTTATTTAAATCCTCATAGCTTTTTTTTCTGTCTTTTTCCTGTCTCTTTTTTTGGGAAAAAGGATTTTTCCATGATCGCAAAAAAGGAGTCTTGTTTGCAACTCTATCAATAAAGCGATTATAAAATCTTTTTACTTCAGCAAAATTTCCATAATAATAAGGTCCATTAACTTGCGTATTATCAAGAGGGTCATCTTTTTTTGGTTGTAGCTTCTTTCTTCTTAGAAAAGAGGACTGAAGAGAGCTCATCTGTTTAACACTTCCTTTAAATTTGGCCGAAGCAAGACCATTCTTGATAAGTTCATTTTTGACTCCCACCGGTGTTTTGGTGGAAGGAGAAACAGACTGAACATCAGGATCACTTGAAGCTGATTTAATAAGGGCCAGAGATGAGACAGCGCAGTTATTGGTGATAAACTCATAAGGTGTTTTAATTTCTGCTCGTTCGCGAATAGCGGCCAATAAGACTCTTGAGTTTAAGCAAGCGTCGATAGGAATGGAGTGAAGTGATCTTCCTTCTTTTTGTGTGTATTTAGCACGGTATTCTTCAAAACTTGTAAGGGTGGCCTTAAGAGGATATCGCTCAAGAGGACCAATACCAAGGCCCCGAAAAGGATTTAATTCCCCATTTTCAAGATCTGCGGCAAAATCAATGGCCAAATCTTTTCTTTCTGGATGTGTAAGACAATCCTCACCTTGGACATCGAATTCTTTTTTACAAAAAATAACTCTAATGGCGGCATGGCCAAAAAAGCTGACAGGATTATTGGTTTCATCCGCTAGAACATAGTGGAGGAGAATTTCTCCTTCAAGGTCAGGGAGAAAGTAAGAAAGAGAGCTTCCTGTTCCATAGGGATTGCTATGCTGAAATGGGATAGATAGATGATCACCTCTTAAAATTTCTTCTTTTTTTTCTTCAAAGGGCCAAAAATCAGGAAAAATTTGGCGAAAAAATTCAAAGAGAGCGGGTCTTTCTTTAAAGTAGTCTTCTTTTGTGAGGTAATCTTTAAAGGCCTCGGCAAAAAAACTCTCTACGTCAAAATTTGGTGAAAAATCTTGCTGAGTATTATCTTTTTGAGGGAAAAAGGCCCTTTGGCCCGGGGCTGATTTTCCAATAAATCCTGTTTGGTCAAATTGAGCTAAGGCCAAAAACTGCTCATAGAAATTTTCTTTTTGAGGATCTTTCAGGGGAATATCTTTTAATTTTTGTAATAAAAGAAGAGAGATGTCCTCTAAAGAGCTTGAAGAGTCCAGCTTGCGGTGCTTCATTATCTCCTCCATCTTAGG
>CALDHR010000104.1 GCA_937898585.1 uncultured Oligoflexia bacterium | reverse complement strand
GAAGGAGACAGAGATGGTGAGTTTTGGGTTTTTAACACCGCGGGCGCGGGCGATTTCGCGTGCTTTTCGTCCTGTTTCCATGATCCCTTGGACGTCTTCCATGGTTTCGGTGGGAAGACCAATCATGAAGTAGAGTTTCATTTTATCAAAGCCGCGAGCAAAAATGCGTTCGGCCGTCACCATCATATCTTTTTCAGTGACGTTTTTATTGATAACTTTTCTCATGCGCTCTGTTCCTGCTTCGGGTGCAAAAGTTAGCGACGTGTTTTGCACTTCTCGCATTTTATCTAGCACCGATTCATCAAGGCCATAGGCGCGAAGAGAGGCGATGCCTAGTTTAGAGCGATCATTTTTAATTTTTTCCAAAAGATCAATAACCAGAGGGGTCACGGCAGAATAATCGGCCGTAGAAAGACAAGTTAGAGAGGCCTGACGAAGACCTCCTTTTTTGAGTCCTTCCATCACGGTTTTTATCACTTCTTGGGGTTCTCGTTCGCGGACGGGGCGATAAATCATCCCGGCCTGACAAAAGCGACAGCCTTCTGTGCAGCCGCGCGAAATTTCAACAGAGAAGTTGTCAAAAATAGCGGTGGCGTGAGGGATGGGGGCCTCTGTGGGGAAGGGAAATTTTTTGAGATCTTCAATAAAAAAGCGTTCAATTTTCTTGTCTGTTTTTACCACCATCATTTGAGTTCGCTCATCGAGTTCGCGTTCAAAGAGGGAGGGAACGTAGATACCTTTTCTTTCCCCTAGTTGCTCAAGGATTTCCTTGCGAGAGAATTTTGCTTTTCTCAGTTTTGCAATAAAGCGTGCGAGTCCTTCAAATTGCTCTTCTCCGTCACCGATAACGACGAAATCCATAAAGGGGGCGAGGGGTTCCGGATGGGTGGCGCAAGGGCCACCGGCGATGACAAAGGGATCGTTTTCCGCGCGATCTTTTTGCCAGAGGGGAATGCCACCAAGATCCAGCATCATTAAAATATTGGTATAGCTCATCTCGTATTGGAGAGAAAAACCCACAATATCAAAATCTTTAAGAGGGCGGTATGTTTCTAGGGTAACAAGAGGCAAGGTTCGTTCTCGCAGTTCTTTTTCCATATCGGGCCAAGGACAAAAAACGCGTTCGGCGAGAAGATCATTTTGAGAATTCAATTGATCGTAGAGGATTTTAAAACCAAGATGGCTCATCCCAATTTCATAGGCATCGGGAAAACAGAGGGCCACTTTGCTATCGATGTCATCCCAATTTTTTCGAATGAGGTTGTGTTCTCCTCCGATGTAGCGGGCCGGTTTTTCCACTGAGGCGAGGAAGGAGGCGTAAGGGTTAGTGTACGATATTTTTTTGGCCGGCATATTCATCAATAAATCCCATTTAAATAAATGATAAAAAAAGAAAGAAGTCAAAATTTGACCTAAATTATAAAGACAGCATGCTAGAGTAGATTAAATTAAATTCCAAGAGAAAAGGATTTAAGATTCAAATTGGTTAAAATTAATGAGAACAGGATAAATAATGAATGCAGTTATTAAACAAAATCTCTTTTTAACTATCGATGATGCTCCTTCGGCCCATTTCCTTAAAAAGGTTTCTTTGCTCAAGGAGAATAAAATTCCGGCCCTTTTTTTTATTCGCGGAGAATTTGCAGAAAAGAGGATTCATCTTTTAGCGAAGGCCATTGAAGAGGATTTTCTTCTCGGGAACCACTCTTATTCTCATCCTTATTTTAGTCGTATTACAATGGAGGAAAGGCGCAGTGAAATTTTAAAAACCGAAGAGATTATTGAGAAGGCCTATCAATTGGCAGAAGTTAAAAGGCCCCTTAAAATTTTTCGTTTTCCTTTTGGCGATGAAGCACCTCTTGATAGTGACATTAAGCTGCCCGCATTAGGTTGGACTATTGAAATAAAAGATTACAGTGCAAAATTAAGTCGAGACATTGATACCATAATAAAGCAGTTTTCTTCTGATTTGGAAAAAGCAAAAAATAATCGAGACACCCAAGATCATCTTATTCTCATGCATGACTTTGAACACAATACTCACTGCTTGCCTCTTATTATTGAAGAAATAAAACGCATGCAAAAAAACTTTCATCTTTCTAATTTTTTTTAGCAATCACTCTGACTAGCTTTTAGATTAGGTCCTCTCAAAAGAATTTCCTTTAACTCTACCGCTGTTTCCATTTTAAATTCTTTGAGTAATTTATCCAATTGATCTTGAACTGTTTTCCATAACTCTTTATAAAAATTAAAATACTTTTCATTTAATAAAACTCTCTCTTGGTAGGGTTATGTTTTTTTCTCTTCAACCAGTTAATAAAATACAAAAAGAGGAGGGTATCTTTTTCTCTCTTTACGAAGCAGCGCGTTGCAACCATATTAAAAAGGTGAAATCTCTTTTTATTATTATTTGGACCATTTGCTTGGTCTCTTCATCTCCTCTCTTGGCGCTTATTCGCTTTGAAGATGCTGTTTTTCCTGAGCTTGTTACTTCTGGGCGGGCCCTGGCCATGGGAAATGCTTTTATTTGTAAGGCCGATGATAGTGGTTCCGTCTTTTATAATCCGGCCGGTCTAGGGACTGTTCGCAATGCTCACTTTCATCTCACGAACTTTCATCTTGAAACGAATAAAGGTTTGATGGATGCTTCGGCCGGAGGAAAGTTCACAGAAGCGGTAGGAGATAGTTTTAAGGCCTTTTCTCTTGAGGGAACGCGGCAACTTCTTCTCAATAACCGCAACACTTTGGCCCACAACCGTTTTAATCTTATGCCCAATATTATCATGCGCTACTTTAGTGCAGGGTATATGTATTCTCTGCAAAATCGCGCCTATATTGCGGAAGGGGATACGGCCCTTTATGAGTTTGCGACTCGCCAAGATCACGGTCCTTTTGCTGCTTTTAATATCTCTTTTTTCGGAGGTCTTTTTAAAATAGGAGCTTCCGGTGTTTTGCTTAATCGAAAAGAACTTATTGACGAGCGCGATAAAGATACAGTTCTTACTATTGAGGACGAAGAGTATCAAAAGGGTGCCGCAGCTATTATTACGGCGGGCACAAGATTTATTCTTCCCATCAACTTTCTTCCTACTTTTTCGGCCACTATACACAATGCTTCGGCCC
>CALDHR010000103.1 GCA_937898585.1 uncultured Oligoflexia bacterium | reverse complement strand
TGGTCACTACTGATATTGTACAAATTTTTATTATTTTTATTTTTCTTTTTATTTTTATTTTTTCTTTTGAAACATCGCCTTTCTCTGAAAAGTTATCTCTTGTCAGCTGGGTTCAAAAGAAAAGTAATTTTTCTAACCTCAATTACTCTTCTCTTTTTCTCATGCCCATCTTTTTTTCTCTTATTGAACAAGATTTGGCCCAAAGAATTTTCAGCGCGAAAAATGAAAAAATCATGATTAAGTCGGTAGTAACAAGTGCTTTGATTTTGTTGCTCTTTTCTTTTGTTCCTGTCTATATTGGATATCTTGCTTCTCTTCAAAAAGATTTAACCATTCTTCCTGGAGAGAGTGTTTTTATGTCGCTTCTTTTAAAATCATCAACACCTTTTGTAACGGCCATTATGGCCTATGGTCTTTTTTCAGCAGTCGTCTCAACGGCGGATTCTCTTATTAGTGCAATTATTTCAAATATTTTATGGGATTTTAAAGTGAAAACGGGAAGTAATAAAAGACGAGCATCTTTTATTACTTTCAGCGTTGGTTTTGCGGCGGTGCTTATGGGTAGCTTTTTTGACAATATTCTCATGGTGCTGGTGAAAAGCTATCAGCTTTCCATCAATACTCTTTTTGTTCCCCTTATCATGAGTCTGATGCCTTTTCCTCGTGCTTCTTCTCGCGTGATCGCTCTAACCATGATGGTGGGGGGCTCTAGTTTTCTTTTGATGGAATTTTTCTCAGTGGAATTTTTTCTTAGCGAACTCGTCAGTGTTCTTCTTGCTCTAGGTTGTTTTTTAATTCTTCAACTATCTTTTTCTCGCCGTCGCTCCGAGGACTAGAAAAAGTATTGCAAATACGGGGAGAAATTTTTCCATTCATTCGAAAGGGATTTTCACTACTGAAAGTGGCACTCCCTTTTTGACGATCTTCAAGTATATAAACGCTATAGGTTCCATTCTTAGATTTTAATTTATAAAAAAATATTCCCCCGGGAAGAATATCCCATTGATACTGCTCTAATGGAACTCCCCTAACTGTTTTCGATTTTTTATATTCTTTTTCCAGCTTTTCAATAAGCTTATCATTGCAATCGTCATTGGCCGAAAGATTTAGTGAAAAAATAAACAGGGCCAGCAAACAAAATTTCATCTTCTCTCCTTTTATTCAACGCGCAAGGAAATAAAAGAAAAGTGAAAGAAACACAAGAAAAAAGGTCTTTTCTTACTTTTTCTTTGTTATTTTGTTGAGTTTGTTGCGTAAATCATTTTTTCCACCCACAATCACTTGGCCAAAGTTTTTTTCCTGAACAATCTCTTTTTTAAGAGGAAGTTCTTCGCAAGGACGACAGGGATCAAAGGCCGGATCCATCACCAGCATCTCATCTCCAACATTGAGTTCCTTGCGATAATTTTTAAGAGAGTTGGCCACAAAAGAAAACATGGAAGGATCGAGTTTCATCCCTTTTGTTCCTTCCATTACTTGTAGAGCAGCATCAAGAGGGAGAGGTTGATGATAAGCACGTTTGGTTGTAACAGCATCAAAAAAATCAGCATAACTTGTCATGCGTGCCACCATATCAATACTATTTCCCGATTTTCCTTCAGGGTATCCTGAGCCATCATAATTTTCATGGTGCTGATAGACGACATTTTTAATAAGGGGAACATCAATTCCCTTCAATCCTGTCTCAATATCTGTAAGCATACTTTGACCAAAACGAACATGTTCCTTCATAAGGGAGAATTCTTCATGGCTAAGCTTTCCTGGTTTATTAATAAGGGATGTTGGGATTTTAACTTTTCCTAAATCATGAAGCAGGCCTGATAATCCCGCATCAATAATTTTCTCTTCTTTGGCATTGGGACGAAGTTGTTTGAAGAGATACATATTATAGAGACAAACATTAATAGAATGATCAAATGTATAAAAATCATGAAAGTTAATATTTGAAATAAGATGATGAATTTTTTCTAAATCACAATCTTTAATTACCTTATTAAGATACACCACAGAATCTCGGCAAGCATAGATCGTATCCTTAAGAGAATCTAGTTTTGTCTCAGTCGTAGAAGGAGTAAAAACTTTTTCTAAATGCTGAATGGTGAGATCTTTAATGGCCTGAGCGCGATCCTCTAATTTAAATTCACTTTGCTCACCAAGCAAAAAATCCACATAAAGCTCTCGGTCCAACTCACGCACATAAATTTGACCGTATTTATTGCGAAGTTCTTTAAGCTCTTCATGGGCCGTTTCATCGCCAATGGTTCGAATGCGAATATAGCGCGGACGATCGGCAAGGGCCGAAGAATTAATGAAAAGAGGATAATTAAGGACTCCATCAGTGGCCACATAGTCGATAGAAATTGAAAAATAAGTTTCCATCTTAACATTGTGGCCTAAATTTCAAATTTTAAAAAGGGATATCATCTGGTGTAAATGTTGCATGTCCTGGAACAGGGATGTCATTATTTTCCATAGAGGAAGATGACGCAGAAGAGGAGTTCGCTGACGAAGAAGAATAAGAAGATTGTTGAGTATTCGCAGAATCTCCCGCACCACCAATAAACTGAACAGAGCTAGCAAGGATTTCTGTTGTATAGCGCTTTGCTCCAGTAGCTTTATCATCCCATGAACGCGTTTGAAGTTTTCCTTCAACAAAGGCCTGACGTCCTTTACTCAAATATTGATTGCAAAGTTCGCCCATCTTTCCCCAAACTACAACACGATGCCATTCTGTTTTTTCTTGTTTTTCGCCGCTATTTTTGTCTTTCCAACTCTCCGAAGTGGCCAAAGAAAAAGTACAAACACCTTGCCCTGAAGGAGTATAGCGAAGTTCGGGGTTTTGGCCCAAGCGGCCCATGAGGAGAACCTTATTTAAACTCATTGTCAAAAATCCTTGTTGAGTAAAACACTTAGTTGTTTTTCAGGCCCATCATTTCAAGAATTTTGATCCATTGTCAAAGGCTTTTTTTCCTTTTCCACTTCTGCCTCTTTCTCCTCTTCTTTCGCCACAGCAGGATCTCTTTGATTCTTTTGCCAAAAATCTTTCACCAGCCTTTTGGCCACACGTACGTCTTTTCGGTACCAGGTGGCATCAAAACCGCAATGAGGGCAGGGTAGATCTTTGCGAAAGAGCATCTTTTGAATACCCTCTACAAGAATCCAAACAAAAAAAACAAGGACCACTGAACGCTCTTGCATAAGGGGATAAAAAAGAAGCATTAAGACGGCAGAAAAAAGAAGGATTTGTATTTTGCTCAACTTATTTAGGCGAGAGGAGAGTCCTAATTGACGCGGAGTTCGACAAAGGGGACAGAAGAAATCTACAGAGGATTTTTTTAAGCGGTAGCGTCTTTTGGTGGGATAAAGGTCATTTTGCAACATAAGTGCCCCTTTTCAGAGAGAATGACGCAAAAAAAAGGAAAAATCATGGTGCGGAAAAATGATCCTCTTCCTAGAATGTAATAATGAAAAACAATTTAAGAATGAAAGTAAATGAGTTCCTTATTAATAGACAAGAGGGTCAACTCACCGTCTTTTTTGCCACAACACTTTTCCTCTTTCTCGCCTGCATGGCCTTCATCATCAATATTGGTATTTTCGTGAAGGCCAAAATCAACTTACAAAATGCCGTCGATGCCGCTGCTTTTGCTGGTGCTGCGGTTCAAGCACGTCAGCTCACTGAAATTGGTTACATGAACTGGGAGCTTCGCAATAACTACAAAGAGTGGATCTTTAAAAACTATGTGATGGGGCAAATTTCTAACAACAAGACTCGTCCTCAAAACATCAAAGGTCCCATTGTGGATTTTCGTCTCGATAAATTTGAACAATCTGAAGAGGCAGGAGACTGGTTTAATCTTCCTTCAGGCTGTCTTCATTTTGCTCAAGCGCGCTTTAATCTTTGCAGCCTTTACACTGTTCCAGGACTTCCCCGCTTCTCCCCTCTAGGGATTATTGGAATTGATGAGACACAAAACGAATTTATGAACGTTTTTGTCAAAGAGAAAAGTAAAGACTGCTCTGCTCGTGCTGATATGAACTTTAAAATGGTTCTTTCATGGGCCTATGGAACAGAAAAATTTAACACCCCCCTTAATCTTCCTCAAGTGGCCGCTGAACGCGTCGGATTTTGGCCGAAGGCCTTTGAGATGGCCCTTCGTATTCGCAACATGGAAAAGATTGTCAATGAGCCTCCTAAAGAGCAGCTTTGTTACAATGGAGGAGGATGCAACTCTATTAGCAATTTTTACCAACGCCAAGGTCAACAAATTCCCGTTCATGAGCGAACAGTAAAAGCTTTCCTCTCGGCCTATCGCAACTTAGGTAATAATAACCCTCAAGAGGGACTCAAAAGCAGCTTTAAGATGGATGAACTCTCCCCCCGACCTGTCTCTGTGAATTCTGAGAACTCCATGAGTGGTCTCTTTATTCCCGACAATGTTCAAAAATACTATCTCGATTTGCGCGTTCAGCTCGTCAATTTTGTCTCATTCTTCTCTCTTTTTTCGACAGGTTCAGGCAAGAGACTTGGTACTGAATCAGAAGGGGAATGTTCTAGCATGAAAGTTGGTATGCCTGTTCCTGGATCTCCCTTTGCCTTTGAAAAAAATCCTGAAGTTATCACCTACTATGCCGTTAAAGGAGAAGTCGAATACACCGGACTTTTTAATCCTTTTGGAAGAAGCGCCAAGCTTATCGCCTACGCGGCGGCCAAACCCTTCGGAGGAAGAATTGGGCCGATGCTTTTAAAAGTGAGCAAAGAGGCCCCCTTGAGTATCAATCCAAGGGCCAGCAACGGGACAACGGCGAGAAGTTATAGTTATCTCAGTGGGCTCAATGCTTCAACGGGATATAATCCTAAAAATGTCACTCCCCAGACAACCTTTGCCATCGGCTACCCGCTGCCACTTAAGGCCAATTTCTGGGTCTCTGATTCAAGTAATACCATTGGAGGGAAGGGAAGCAATATTAAGTTTGCCATCCCTAATATCATCTATGAAACCAATGATCGAACTGATATGAATAATCAGGCAGGAACAGATAGTATTATCAACATCATCACGGGAAGTAATGATACGGCCAGACCCAAAGAAAACCCTGCGGGGCTTTACGATACAGAGCAATACAAACTTCTTCAGGGAAATCTTTATTTAGAACAAGATAACTCTGTCAATGGAAGACTCATTGGTGAGGCCCTCGCCCGCCTTCGCTCGCCAACCCAATACGAGGCCATGAATTACCTCATCCCTCACGCAAGAGACCAAGACGAGAATTATATATCCCATCTTCCCTATATTCCTTCTACTTATAATGGACGAAGTATTAGATATGAAATTTTGGCACCTCTCTACGGACCAGATACTTACTTTACAAGTATTGATAAGATACAACGTGTCTTTGAGAACTATATTTCCATCAATAAACCCAGTATTGATACTTACACAGAAACACTCAAATTTGTAGCAAGGGATATTCTAGGCCAAAGTAAACGCCTCGATTCAGATGTATCTGATAAAAGTAACTACACAGATGCCGCCAAGCAAATTCACGATAATCCCACTGGTGGTACTTATGATTTAAGTTGTACTAGCCTTGCAGGAAAATTTGCTTCTTTCTTTTTGGGAAAAAGTTTATCAGGTGCGTCCCTGCAAAACTGTAATCTCAGTTTAGAGATTTCTTTTTTTGATTACCTCAATCGAAAGTCAAATGAAACTCAAGGACGCTTTAATACCTATTTTAGAGGGGAGTATTATCCTCCTCTCAATCGCCTTCAAGTTCCTCTTCTTCCTCAAGGCATGAGAGCAATTATGACGGCCTATTCACCAGGGAGAGATTATGGGCTTGAAACGACAGGAAGTATCCCCTATCTTCTCAGTAGGTTTATTGCTCCGGCCACTCCTCGGGAAATGTACCCAGAGAGAAACTACTACTCGACTAAATTTATCAGTTTGCGTTCACTAAGAAGCGGCGATGAACAATCTTATGTGGGAGGAACAGGAATACTCACGAGCTACTCAGAAGGTGGTGTGGCCTCTCCTAGTGACATATCCACAACTCAGTTTCTCAATGCTCTTATGGAAAGTGAGATCTTCCGTGTAAAAGAATAACCAGCATTGATTTTTCAATTTAATAATGAGATCTTTTTGAACCCTGAAA
>CALDHR010000102.1 GCA_937898585.1 uncultured Oligoflexia bacterium | reverse complement strand
TTCAATTTTCTGCTCAATGATTTTTTCAATAATGAGATCAATTTCTTGTTTGGCCTCAAGGCCAGTAGGAATGGCATCATTGATTTCTTCAGGAGTGAGGAATGACTGATCTTTGCCTTTAAAAATCAATTTTTTAAATTCTTTTGAACCTAAAAAAACATCAACGATGGATGACATAGAAATTCTCCTTAGCTTTTGGCCATTTGCCTATATTCGCGCTCTACTCTCATCAAGTCTTCTATTATCTGCATCCGCTCTTCACCTGTTCGAGCGAGCTTTTGCTTGGCCATTAAATCTCGCTTTTGCTCTAAAACAACTTCCCTGCGATAGAGTTTCTCTAAATCTTTAAGGACTTGATCGGCCTTATCATCAGAGAGAACAAAACGCGTATAATCAAAGAGGGCCGCCGAGACAACTTCTTTGATGGCCTCCCCCTCTTCAACTTTTGACAAGAGCTCTAAAACAAGAGAGACATACTCTTCTTCTTGAACTTCATAATAAAGCTCTTTCATCTGAGCAATAAAGTGAAGCAGATCTTCTCTGTTAAAAAGACTTTTTAGCTCATCAAAGGCGGGACGACTTAAACACTCTGGGTGCAAAATAAGTTCTTTTACCAAATTTTTTTCGGCCCGATTGAGGGGAGCTGTGAATTTTTTTTCTTGTTTTTCCTCTACGACAGCAACAGTTTGCGAAACAGGCAGCTTATCATGCTCTAAAGCAATCTGCAATTGAGGAGCGCTAGGCGGAGAGAAAGCTTTGCTCTTTTTTTTCTCATGGCGCTCAAGATAATTTCGGTATCGTTCTAAGAGTTGCTCATTTCCTGACTTGAGCTGAAGCCGCTGACCCACTTGACAGACTTTCTCCGTGGCCATGAGATCTTGCCCCATCACAGAGAGAAGCTCAAAGACTTCATCGAGAATATTGAGCTTTTGATCCACCATCTCAGGAATCTCGGTGGGAACAACACCATTAATAAGCTCATCAATAAAAAGAGGAGAGAGACGAATTCTCTCTTCAAGAGCAGCGCTAGAGTGCTCGAGAAGAAATTCATCAGGATCTTTTTGGGGAAGAAAGCTTACATGTTTAGGAATGAGTTGTTCTAGTAAAAAATCGCGGTTCATCCGCTCCATGGCCTTATGGCCGGCTTCATCACTATCGAGGGCCAAGTAAATATTTTTACTCATGGATTTAACCCATTGAAGAGATCGCTCTCCTACGGCCACTCCCATCACGGCAACACTCTCGCAAAACCCCGCTTGATGCAAGGCGACAAGATCCATATAACCTTCCACCAAAAGCACGCGATCTTTCTCTTTGATGGCGTTTTTGGCCAAATGCGCCCCGTAGAGGATATCGCGCTTATTAAAATAAAAGGATTCTTTTGAGTTAAGATATTTTGCTTTTTGATAATCCCTCATGGCCCTTCCGCCAAAGGCCACCACTTCACCAAAAGCATTAAAAATAGGAAACATGATGCGCGAGCGAAATACATCGACAAATTCATCGCTGCCTTCTCGCACAGGGCGAATGACCCCTAATTCTTGGGCCATAGAGATGGCCTTCTCTCTATCTTGTTGATTTTCTAAGGCCAATAGATAATCTTTGACGAGAGAGTCATCTGGAGCTAGTCCCAAAGAAAACTGTTCGGCCGTCTTAATGCTGATATGCCGCTCTTGAAGAAACTGCTGAAAAGATCCCTCTGGATCTTCTTTGGCGAATCTGCGAAACAAGCGAAGAGTGAGTTCTAGAACTCGCTTGGCCATTTTTTTTCGCTCCATGACTTCATCGGATTCATTTCCCAGGCGTACCTCATAACCCATTTGATAGGCCAGTTCTTTAACGGCACCCAAAAAATCAAGAGAACT
>CALDHR010000101.1 GCA_937898585.1 uncultured Oligoflexia bacterium | reverse complement strand
ATTATCCCTTTAAGTATGATCCATTACTCACTGAAGAGCTTACACCATACTTGGAAATCAAAGAATCAGGTGAACTATTAACAACCTTTATTCGTTCTTTAAAAGAGGCCCCTTCTGAAACTGTCGATTTTTTAATTTATATCAACCAGAAAATTAACTCTGAGCTTAGCTATCTTATTCGTCTCGAACCCGGTGTTCAAAGCTGTGAAGAAACATTGACTCTCAAAAGTGGATCGTGCCGCGACATGGCCTGGCTTTTTTGCCAAGTGTTGCGCCATTTTGGGCTGGCAAGCCGGTTTGCCTCTGGCTACCTTGTCCAGCTTAAGGCCGACGAAAAAGCGCTGGATGGTCCTTCTGGAACAGAAGTTGATTTTACAGACCTTCACGCTTGGACAGAAGTTTTTCTACCAGGAGCAGGCTGGGTGGGACTTGATCCAACATCTGGTCTTATTACAGGAGAAGGACATATTCCCCTTTGCTGTACTCCTAATCCTTCAAGTGCGGCGGCCATTACAGGTGTTATTAGCGCGTGTGAGTCTGTCCTCAATCACACAATGACGCTTACACGTATTAAAGAAGAACGGCGCATTACAAAACCCTATACGACAGATGAATGGTCTCAGATTAATGCCCTTGGTGAAAGTGTTGATAAGATGCTTCAAGAAGATGATGTCCGTCTTACCATAGGAGGAGAGCCTACTTTTGTCTCTGTTGACGACCGCGAGGCAGATGAATGGAAATATGATGCTCTTGGACCTGAAAAATGGAAAAAGGCCAATGATCTTCTTCATCGCTTAGCTGAAAAATACGCTCCTTATGGACTTATTCAATATGGCCAAGGTAAATGGTATCCAGGAGAGATTCTGCCGCGTTGGTCTTTGACTTCTTTTTGGAGAAAAGACGGAGAACCTATCTGGAAAAAACAAGAATTGATGGCCGTTGCAGAAAATAAAACGAAAATCGAACTAAAGCAGGCAAAGGCCTTCATTGAAGAATTGACTCTTATGCTAGGAGTCTCCTCTGAGACGATTCTTCCCGCCCACGAAGATTCTCTTTATTATCTCTGGCAAGAAGGCAAATGGCCTTTGGAAGAAAAGATCTTAGAATCAAACCTCTATGAAAAATTAGAGAGAGATCGTCTTCGAGAGCTTTTGGCCAGTGGACTCAATAATCCTGCAGGATATGTCCTCCCTCTTGGTTATAGTCAATCAAAAAAAACATGGATTACCAACCAATGGACCTTCCGTCATAATCGCCTCATTCTCACTTTAGGTGATTCACCTCTAGGGCTTCGCCTCCCTTTAGGCTCCCTCGACAACCCAAAAGAAAAAAATGAAGACCTTGTCCCTCCTCCAAGAGATCTTCTTGCCTGCACAGAAAATCTTCCTTCTTTGAAATTTTTTCAAGAAACGGCCATAAAGAGATGTAATGCTGAATCTTTAGATCATCGCTATCTTAAGACCGATCCTTCAGGATTTGTCCGAACAGCACTAAGTGTCCAAATAAGAGAAAATCTTCTCTATGTTTTTCTTCCTCCTCTCTCTTATGTAGAAAATTTCTTAGATCTTATTACTTCTCTTGAACTTGTTTCTGAAAAATTAAATCTTCCCATCCGAATTGAAGGTTATGCTCCTCCTTTTGATTTGCGCCTAAAATCTCTAAAACTCACACCAGATCCCGGTGTTCTTGAAGTTAATGTTCAGCCTGTTAAAACATGGACAGAGCAAGTTGAATTAACTACCACCATCTACGAAGAGGCCCGAAAATCGCGCTTGGCCATTGATAAGTTTCTCATTGATGGCCGAAGAATTGGAACGGGCGGAGGCAATCACATTGTAGCGGGGGGAGATGTTCCCCAAAACAGCCCCTTTTTGCGAAGGCCAGATCTTTTAAAAAGTATGATTTCTTTTTGGCAAAATCATCCTAGCTTATCTTATATGTTCTCAGGTCTCTTTATTGGTCCTACTAGCCAGCACCCAAGAGTTGATGAAGCTCGCCACGAATCACTCTATGAATTAGAAATTGCCTTTAGTCAGATTTCTCCTGATAAAGAAGTTCCTCTATGGCAAATTGATCGACTTTTTAGAAATCTTCTCATTGATACAGCGGGAAACACCCATCGAACAGAAATCTGTATTGATAAACTCTATAGCCCAGAAGGAAGTATGGGAAGACTCGGGCTTGTGGAACTTCGCGGTTTTGAAATGCCTCCTCATCCTCAAATGAGCCTGCTTCAATCTCTTCTTATTCGCGGTCTTATATCCTCTTTTTGGAAGAAACCTTATAAAAAATCTTTTATTCGCTGGGGAACAAGGCTCCACGATGATTATATGCTCCCTGAATTTGTGTGGAACGATTTAAAAGATGTCATCACTCATCTCAGAGAAGAAGGATATGCCTTTGAAGAAAGTTGGTTTCTTCCTTTTTTTGAATTTCGCTTTCCCTTGATTGGCTCACTGCAAATACAAAATATCCATCTTGAACTTCGCACAGCACTAGAGCCTTGGCCTGTTATGGGTGAAGAATCCGTTGGTGGTTCTGTTAGTCGATCAGTAGATTCTGCTGTGGAACGCCTTCAAGTAAAAGTAACAGGAATTTCTAAAGATTATCACCTTCTCACCTGTAATGGCGTAGAAGTCCCTTTACACCCTGTTGAAAATCATAGAACAAAAGTTGCTGGTGTGAAATTCAAAGCATGGTCTCTTTCATCAGGCCTTCATCCTCTTATTCCTCCTCACGGACCTCTTGTCTTTGATCTCATAGATACACGCTATAATAGATCTATTGGTGGATGTACCTACCATGTGGCACATCCTGGTGGACTCAGCTATGAGACTCTTCCCGTCAATGAAAATGAGGCAGAGGGGCGCAGGCTTTCAAGGTTTCAAAAAATGGGGCATTCAGGTGGTGAGATAAAAGTTATTCCCTATAAACCAAGCCCAGAGTACCCCCTCACTCTTGACTTAAGGAGAGTCGCTGACCTTTCTTAAAAGAGAAGCAATAAGACCATCTTTTTTATAATCTTTGCGCGTAATGGCCCACAGAGAAGATGTTGCGCCAGCAAGCTCTCCTATTTTCACAAGAGTTTTTAACTTAAGGCTTTGTTTAACGACGCTCTCTGGTAAAAAGCCAATAACTCCACCTCTTTCGATCGTTACTCTTATGAGAGAAGAGTCCGTAAAAGCGCCTACCATTTGAACTTTAACTTTCCCACTTTTTAAAAAAGCATCAATTTTTTCCGCCATCATACATGCTTCAGAATAAGTAACAACTTTCTTCCCCTCAATACATGAAGGAAATTTTCCTTTAAAACCTTGTTTTGTAGATGAAACACAAAGAATAGGATCTTTTTTCAAATGGTGCCCTTGAAGCTTTTTTGATCTCGCCGAATAAGGGGAATCACATAGAATAATATCAAGATGCCCATTTTGAATATCCTTAATCAATGTCTCAAGATCTTTCTGAAAAACCTCTACTCTAATATGCTGACTAAAAATTAAGGATCGAAGAAATTCATAAGTTTGATCTTTTGATAGCCAGGGAACAGTTCCAACTTTGATGATTTTCACAAAGTCATGCGATTCAGATTTTAAAAATTGAAGCATTTCCTCCGAATGGCGAAAAATTTTATGTGCATACTCCCGAACAGCTTCTCCATTAGAATTAATAACTAACCTTTTCCCCAATCTATCAAATAGTTTTTGCCCTAAGTCTTCTTCTAATATTTTCAACTGATGACTTAGGGCAGGCTGGCTTATGTGAAGTTTTTTCGAGGCCCTAACAATCGAACCTTCCCTTGATATAACAAGAAAGTAATAAAGGTGATTGAAATTTATTTTATACATAAGATCCTTTTATATAAATTTAACATTATATACATATGTCGTTATATGTCATTTACCTTATAACCATATCTCCGATAATAATAGTGTCGAAGTAAAAAAGAAAAAGCGACTTAACAAAGGAGTTAATTATTAATATCGGTATAGACAAAGAGGATGCTAAAGAAATTTCGAGAGGAATCTCTTTAATCTTAGCTGATACATACACCCTCTATCTAAAAACACAAAATTATCATTGGAATGTGACAGGTCCTAAATTCCAACAACTTCATGCCATGTTTGAAGAACATTATCGCGAAATGGCCGAGGCCGTTGATGACATCGCCGAAAGGATTAGGGCCCTAGGTCAAAAGGCGCCGGCCACATTTAAACGCTTTTTAGAGCTCTCTTCAATAAAGGAAGAAAATGATGAAGAGATTAGCTCAGAAGAAATGATTAACAGGCTTGTCAAAGGACATGAATCTATTATCAGAAAATCACGAGAAGTTATTGAAATAGCAAATAAATATCGTGATGAAGGAAGTATCGATCTACTTACAATGAGAATTAAATTTCATGAAAAAACAACG
>CALDHR010000100.1 GCA_937898585.1 uncultured Oligoflexia bacterium | reverse complement strand
GATATTTTAGGCGTCAGCAAGAGTTCTTCCAAAGATGAAATTAAAAAGGCCTATCGCAAGATGGCCATGCAATTTCATCCCGATAAAAATCCTGGTAATAAAGAGGCCGAAGAGAAATTTAAAGAGGCCTCTGAAGCGGCGGAAGTTTTACTTAGTGACGAGAAAAAATCTCGTTATGATCAATTTGGTCATTCAGGCGTCAATGGTCAGGCCGGAAACTGGGGTAATACCGAAGACATGTTCTCAGATCTTGGCGATATTTTTGGCGATATTTTCGGTGAATTTATGGGAGGCGGAGGAAGACGCAAAAAATCTTCTCGCCGCGGTCAGATGGGACGCGATCTTCAAGTAAGCGTTGATATCTCTTTTGAAGAAGCTTGTTTTGGCGTTCAAAAAGAGATTTTTGTTTTAAAAAATGTTGGTTGTCATCAGTGTCATGGCTCAGGTTCCAAGGGGGGACAAAAACCTAGTACTTGTCCTACTTGCCGTGGAGCAGGTGAAGTTCGCCGCCAGCAGGGCTTTTTTATTATGTCTTCCCCTTGCGGTCAGTGTAAGGGAAGTGGAGAAGTTGTTACTGATCCTTGTGGAAGTTGCCACGGCAGTGGGCATGAGAGAAAAAAAGTGGCCCTTGAAGTTAATATTCCCGCTGGTATCAATGAAGGACAGCGCCTGAAATTATCTAATGAAGGAGATGCGGGAACCCATGGAGGCCCTTCCGGAGATCTCTATGTTCTTGTGCATGTAGGTGAACATGAGCATTTTTATCGCGATGATGCCGATATTCACTGCCAGCTTCCCATTAGTTTTTCTCAAGCGGCGCTTGGTGATGAAGTTCAAATTCCTACTTTGCACGGCAATGTCATGCTAAAAATTCCGGCAGGAACGCAGTCGGGCAAAAAAATGCGCCTTAAAAGTAAGGGAGTTGTTCGATTGGGAAGCTCTTCTCTGGGAGATCAAATTGTAAGTGTGATGGTAGAGACACCTACAAAACTTTCTGCAGAGCAGCGAGAGCTTTTAGAAAAACTTCGTCAGCTTGATGAAAATTATAGCGAGTCTCGATCAAACGGTTTTTTGGGTAAGGTAAAAGACCTCTTCTCGTAACAGTTATCTCTTAGTATGATGGGCCTTATGGAACTATTTTAGTTTTTGAAATAGCGTTATAAGGCCTATATTTATGATTAATTATTTTATCCTGTTCTTTATTCCTCTCCTTTTTTTGATTCAAAGTTGTGGTCATATTCAAATGATTGAACCTGGTGGGCAAGAGGCCCATCGCTATAATGCTTCTTTGATTTCTCAAATTCAGGCCATTAAGCAGATGAAAAATCAAGGCGATTTTCAAAGGGCCTATCAAAAAGCAGCTCAAATTGACGACAAAATGCTCTCTGATCAAGAAAAGGCCTTAAAATACAATCTTCTTGGAACTATTTCTTTTGCTCAGGCCCATTATCAAGTGGCCTATAAAGATTTTAGACAAGCAGAGTTTAACTGCACGGAAGATGTCTCCTTGTTGGCCCAAATCAAACTCAATCTTATGAGTACTCATTATGTTTTAGGCGAGTACCAGCAGGCCCTTCATTCTTTTGAGGGAATGGATTTTATGATGCTTTCTTTGGAAGAAAAAAAGAAGGCGGCCCATTTGCGCTATGCTGTTTATGAGAAGATGGGCAAAAGAGAGGAATTTATTGGGGCCTTGAGTTTTTATTTTGAGCTTTATGATTCTCAAGAAGAAATAAGTTCTCATCAGCTTTATACGCCCCTTGTAAGGGAGTTTGATGCGGCACCCGAGGAAGAAAAATGGTCTTTTTTCTATGCCAATCAATTTAAAGGAAAGACAATCTACCCTCATTTGGCCTTAAGAGAGATGAAGATTCTTGAAGCAAAAGGTGCTTCGCATCTTGTGAACAATTATGCTGATTATTTAAAAAATTATTATCCTCAATATTTACAGCAAGGAAATAGTACTTCTCTCTCTGGAAGCGAGACGGCCGCAAGTGAAAATGGCGCTGTCTCGGCAGTAGAGGTAGGAGTTATTCTTCCCTTTCAAGGTAGTAAGGCCAAATTTGGTCGTCGAGGAATTATGGGCATTGAGCTTGCTATTGAGGAAATAAAGCAAGGAAAAGAAGGTCATGGCAATCGATTTTTTATTCACACCAAAGACGATAAAGGAAGCGGGGCCGTAGGGGCCCAGCAAGTAAAAGAGCTTATTAATGAGCACTCTGTTGGTGTTATTGTGGGAGGGCTTTTTCCTGAAGAGGCCTTAGAAGAATATTTAGAAGCAAGAAGGCAAGGTCGTTTTTTTATTTCTCTTTCTCCTATTCCTCTTGCTTCAGAGGATAAAGATTATCTTCTCTTTGAAGTTCCTCCTTCAGTAGAATCTCAACTCGAAGTTCTTTTTTCTCCCGAGGTGTTGAGAATTCTGGGAAAAAAAGTGGCCTATGTTTCTTCAGGAGATAAAGTTGGCGGACTTGTTTTTAAAGAGTTTTGGAAAAAAGCAAAAAAGAATGATGTAAAAGTTCAGGCCATTGAGTTTTATCAACGAGGCCAAAAAGATTACAGAAGTTTAGCAAGAGGCCTTCTTGATTTAAATTATCCTAAAGAGAGACAAGAGGAATATGATTTAATGAAAGAGATCTATTCTGCTCAGTATAAAAGTATTAAACGACTTCAAATATTGCCACCCTATCAAGATTTTAACTGGATTTATTTTCCCTCATTTCCCGATGATGCGCTGCAGATTATTCCAACACTGCAGTATTATGATCTCTACTCTATGAATTATGTAGGTGGACCTCCTTGGCGTAGTTCTTCTCTTACATCTTTGAGTTCTAAGACACCTCTTATGTTTGTTGATAGTGATGAAGTTGTTCGGGAGAATTTCGTCAATGCTTTTAAAGTTAAGTATGCTCAGACAGCGGGCATTGTTGAAGAGCAGGCCTATTGGGCCATTAAGTTGGCCAATGCTCTTTTAAGTTATGGAAACTTCTCCACTAGGGATGATTTAATTCATCTTATTAAAAGTAGAGGAGAAATTTCCATGGATGGTCATGAATGGAAGTTAGAGGACAATCTTTGGATCAAGAGTCTTAAGATCTATCGGTACTCCAACGGAAAAATTACTTCTTTGAATTAATTCTTTTTTGGATCCGTTCTTTTTTTTTGCGTTGACCAGTCCGTTGTTTTGTCCCTATCGTTGCGCGTTTTCTTCCCTTTCCCATAGTGAATCCTTTGTTGAGTTTAGGTGAAATTTCCCTCATAGTAGATGTGATTGAAAAGAATGACAAGAGAGCAAACCCCAGCTATTTGCTTGTCAAAAAAAACAGGGCAGTGGTACATTTGTGCTACAGGGCGCATGCTTTAAATTAATAATGAAGGAATTTTTATGGGCCAGCGAAGGTCAGGAAATAAAGTTGGCAAAAAATCAACTGATGATGGTTTTTCAAAGATTTTAGATGATTTTAAAAAAGTAATTAGCGATAGGAGAGTTTATTCAAACGAGGCCAAAAAGTCCATTGCGAAGGATATGTTGGAGCGTTATACCGGTCATCGCTTAACAGATTTTCAACCACAAATTATTTTGACGAATTTTCATTATTACACACAGCGTTTTAATGATACGTTAGATGATCATATTTATACCATTGGCTCTGCTTTTAAGGCCTCTTCATCAAAGAAAGCAAAAGTAACCATTGTGGAATTTGGAATTGGTTCTGCCATGGCAGCACTAGTCATTGAACTTTTAGGAGTAGTAGAGCCAAAGGCCGTTTTATTTTTGGGTATGTGTGGGGCCATTCATCCCTCCCTTGAAGTGGGGGATTTTATTTTACCCATTGCGGCCATTAGAGATGATGCAGTGTCTATTAACTTTATGCCGCGTCAAGTTCCGGCCTTGCCAACTTTTAAAATTCAAAAATTTGTCAGCCAGGTTTTAGTTGAGCATGGACATGATTACAGAACGGGTAGTGTTCATTCAACTGATCTGCGGTTTTGGGAATTTGATGAGCGTTTTAAAATGAAGGTGGTAGAAGAGAGGGTTCTTGCTGTAGAAATGGAGACGGCGGCCCTTTTTATTACGGGCTTTGCCAGTAAAGTGAATATTG
>CALDHR010000099.1 GCA_937898585.1 uncultured Oligoflexia bacterium | reverse complement strand
CTTGTGGAAAATACAAGCATCCATAAAACAATAAGCTTGTTCAACATATATCCCCTTCATTTCTTTTCTCTTTTATTTATAGAAAGAAAGAAGAGGAGTAAAAGTTAAAATGAAAACAGGGATTTTTTACTTTTTTTTATCATTAAAAAGAACTTTCAAGGCCTGAGTGATAATAAGAGGAAGCTCACAAAAGTAATCACCTTTGCGAAAAGAAAGAGGAAGAACTGCTTTTTGATGACGAACATCGTTAAAATAGCTCTTCAAGCGCAAAATAGGGCCCGATACTTTATGAGAAAGATAGAGCGTCACAAAAGAAGTCACAAGAAGTGAGACAATCACCGCAATAACAAAGTGTAAAAAAATGCTCTCTGTCTCCATAGACAAATAAGTAAAGTAAGGATGGTTTTCGGCCAACTCTGAACGTACCCCTAAATCCCGCAAGGAGCCGATGGCCACATAAAATGATCCCACCATCACAAAACTACTAACGAGAAAAATCAAACTATTGAGAGCAATAAGCGTTAATTGAAAACGAGGATAAACGAGAAGGCGAAACCGTTTTTTACGATGCATTTTTTTCTCCATAACCTAAAAGATATCCTCATTTTTTTAATTAATAAACAACTTCTTCGGCACATCGAAAACCTGTATCAGTGCTGATATCATCTCGTGGAACTGCTTTAAAGTAATAGCTTCCCGCACTCTCTCCATCGAGAAAGCCTCCGCCTGAACTAATATCTCCCCCATTTGTTCCCGTTGCATTAATACCAGATGCATCGAGAAAAAAAGAATCGCCGTGGAGTAAACTGGTAGAAATACCCGTTCCAATGACCCCCGCATCATTCAAATAAAAAGGGGCCGTTCCAATACTGGTGACGGCGGGAAGCCCAATAGGCAAAAAGAACTTTGTGGATAAATAAGGAAGAGGTAACGATGTTAAAGGAAACCCTGTAAAACTACTGGCAACATCACAAACCCCATCTTCATCACTGTCGAGACAAGGACCAGTGACACCATCAAACTGATAATTAATAACTCCCGCATTACTTTCAAAATTAAAATTCGGTGAAACAGAAGCAAGAGGAGCAATACCCGCCGCACTGATGCAACTTTGATCAGTTGTGCAACTAAGACGATCAGAATTCCACTCATTAAGATTTCCTATCATGTCATAAAGACCAAAAATGGACACACATGAACGCGTCGCATCGCTCGCCGTACTTAAGGCCTTATTAGATCCCGAGGCAGCAGAAGGATAAGAGCTTATCGTTGTTGGTTGAAGCGCATCATAGAAGGCCAAACCGCCCCCCGAAGAGCTGTTACAATAAGTATTTGTCAGTAAATTGCTTCCCGTCTCTATTTGAGAAATAGTCCCTTCACTCAAAGAGCTAGAAAAAAGAGAGCCCACCACAAACTCTTTTCGTGAAAGTAATCGTCCCGAAACAGCTCCTGCATAAAATCCTGATCCATCCACCAGATTGTGATCTGGCCGAGTATCGCAAATATTGGCCGCCTCACCCTGTGTGATTCCTGCAATAGGAGGAAGATTGGCCACATTTAAATAATCAGGCGCTGTCGTAAAAAAAGCACTCCCATAATTAATAGACCAAACGGCCGCCGTATTAACATAGCAATCTCCCGTAAAACGATCGTGGTAAAAATCACCATTGACACCAACGGTTCCACTAACGATGGGTGTATCATTATCTATAAAATCATAAGGACATCCACTCTCCATTCGATCAACAAGCAGGTCATAGCCTAAGTCATAAGAGCGCGTTCCTCCAATAACTCTATTTCCTGGTCCCACATAACTGCAGCTAAACATGTTATTTTTGTCAGGTGTCTTTCCTAAAAGCGTACAAACTCTCCGATTGGCCTCAAAGCGATGAACAAGACTCATGTTAGTTGGCGGGATAACGATTCTCAAAGTTCCATCGACGTTAGCGACACCTGTTCCAAAATTTAAATCATCTTCCGTGTTCACTTCAACACCGTCTGAATTAACGGCATAGACTTTATAAAAAGAAACTCGTCCTTCCTGATTACTCGCTAGCGCCAAATCTGTCGTATAATCAGAATCAAATGTCTCACTAATACTTTTCGCTGTTGTCGTCACAAGTGTCGATCCATTAACAGGTGTCATTAAATCAAAGTCCCCATAATCCATTCCCGTAAAAGATCGATAAACATTGTATCCCGCAATGGCCTGTGTATGCGTATCCGTAGAAAAACTCTCCCAGCCAAAATTTACGATGGGAACTTCACTATTGATGACGGCAGCAGTTCTATCAGTAAGAGATCCGGCCGCGTAAATATCTTTAAATCCGCCATGGAGGTAGCGCTGATCTTTAATTTCAACGGTAAAATCTTCAGAGGCCGTTAATGTTCCATCATCTATATTAAGTCGGAAATTCTCTGGTGCAGCATCGTTACTGGCCCCATCAATGGGATAAAAGACAAGTGTTAAAACGCTTCCACCGGCATTGGCCGCACCATCGCCAAAGGCCACAAAATCTCCTGCGTCATCGCAAGCAAAATCGCTCATATAACCAAGCAGAGTTCCCGAGCGATAGGCCGCAACTCCTGCAGGATTAAGCACAGTCGAAGCTCCTAAATCTTGAACACACAAGGTCAACGATTCTGCGTTTTCGTCGGCCAGTCCTCCTTCATCAATGACAAGATCAATTTTCGACTTGGCATTCACATAACCCGTCACATTGCTTAATTGCAAAATCATGGGGTCTTGAGCGACAGGTGTCAGTTGAATAAAAACAGTATGGGTCTTTTTATTGCCTTTGGGATCAAAGACGACATAAGTAAAAGTATCAAAGTTAGCGGAAGCGCTTAAATTAGGATCGTCTAAGGCCGAAGAGTTAATTTTATAATAGCAATTTAAGCTACTAGAAGTGTGATCTGTTCCATCTAGCCCAAGACAGCTCGAGAGTTTTCCTCGAGTTGGTGTTGTGCTTAAATAATAGCGCAGTAGTGCTTGATCGCCATAATCTACATCGGTGGCCTGATCGAGGGCAGCACTTAGAATTTGCGGCGTCAAAATATTTTCCACGACTGTCACTGTTTGAGTATTTGCAGCAAAAGTAGGGGCCGTATCTGTTACGGCGATACTAATCCAGACAACTCCATTTAGTGTAACTTCTCCATCATCAACGGTGTAGGTAACGTATTCAACGCGCGTTCCACTTTTCAAGGTGGCCACCCAATCATAATCACAAACGGTAGGAGTATTCGCCGCTATCACACAACCACTCAGATGCACCGCCCCCGGTCCTCCCGTAATAGTATAAGTCACCGTATCAGCTGCGTCGAGATCCGTGGCGGTGGGAAGAGTGAAAGCGCCTGCTACTGTTGTGGGAGGTCCCGCGGCAGGAGTGACGGTGATTTCTGTTTCTTGGACAAAAGTAGGGGGGATATTGGTGCTGCTAATATCGATGGTAATGGTGGCCACAGCACTAGTTAAAACACCATCCGAGGCCTCAAGGGTAAATTGACGATTTCCTGCGACAATTGTCGAAGAATTTCCATTGGCAGGCGGTGTATAGAGACAACTATAATATGTTTTTCCGTAGGGATTGGTGAGAGTTTGGCAAGAAGCGAGGGTTCCCACCACTGGATTAGTAAGCTGATTATAAGTAAAAACAAGCGTTCCATCGGCGTCAGTGGCCGGAGTCACATTAATGAGCTGTGCTCCCGCATTCTCTTTTACCACCACTGTTTCACTGGCCAAAACAGGAGCATCGGCCACAGCAGTAACAGTGAAATAAACTGTTAAGTCGGCCGTCTCACCACTGTTATCAGTTACGCGAAAAACTAATTGATCGAGGCGACTCCCTGAGACATCGCTATTGGGATTGTAAGAACAAGTGACATCGAGGGCGGAGGCACTTCCGGCCAGCGTTAAGCAATTCGTCAACGTCCCGTACGTCATGACACCATCAAAAACACCGCTTCCGTTCAAAGGTGAAATTACTTCAATGGAGGTAATATCGCCTTCTCCTCCGTCATTAATAACAATATTCGCCGCCTGAGCACCACCATCTTCAAGGACGGTGATTTCTTCGTCGCTGCTGTCTATTGAAGGAATCGTATTGGTGACGTCAATTGTCACCGTTACGAGAGTTATTCCGCCTTGGCCATCTTTTACCATGTAGATAAAAGAATCATACGCATCCTGCTTAACGCCATCAGGAGGATAGTAATCACAAACAAAGTCATCGACGCTGGGGGTACTGCCTGCAAGATTGAGGCAATTTTTGAGATCGCCATAAAGGGGCATGCTGTAGATTTCGTAAGTAAAACTATCGGGCGGAGATCCATCAATGTCTGTAACCGTTGTAGGAATAACATTAAAACTTTGAAATCCTCTGTTGGCCTTTACAGAAACTGTCATACTAGTTGGGACAACTGTGGGAGCAGTGTTGGTAGAGGTTATATCAATTGTAACAGTGGCATTAACACTTCCCCCAAAACCATCAAAGACGCGATAGACAAAGGTATCAAGACCTGACTCATCGCTATTGGGCGTATAGTTGCAATAAAGGGAATTTCCAAGTGAGCTGTCGAGTCCAAAACAATTTGAAAGAACCCCTTTTGAAGGAAAAGTAAGGATAGCGTATTTCAAACTTCCGTTTTCATCGTCAAGATCTGTGGCACTTTGCAGAGTCCCTAAACTTTGCAGTCCTCCATTTTCTACAACGCGAACATATTGATCTGTAATGGTGGGAGGCGAATTATTGCGCAATCTTAAAACAACTGTTTTATCAATAGTCTGCCCTGCCTGATCGTAAATCTGATAGATAAAAAGATCATCTACTTCAGCATCTGTCTTGGGATAATAAAAACAACTGCGATCATCTACTTCACTTCCCCCAATTCCCATACAACCAGAAAGAGTACCGTAGCGCGGCGGCTGCTTCATCCTGTAGGCGATAAAACGAGATTTTAGACTTGTGGCCTCAGGGAGCGTTGGCAGAATTTGATTTATTCTATTTGTCTTTACCGTATAGACTTCTGCCGCAGAAGAATAAGCAATATCTTGGCGAGCGGTATTGACTCTAGCAGGGCGATTAACTTTTTTTGACTCTAAAGGGCCAAAGCATCCCACCAACAAAAACAAATAACCAACCAAAATAATGTAATAATGCATGCCATCCCTTAAAAAAATCTTCCCAAGTAAATGTCATAGAGTTAAAAGATTAAAAATTAAAGGACGGGAAAATTCCCCCTACTATAAACATCCATTTATTCATTAAAGGAGTCTTTAAATGACCTTCTCTCAAATTAGAAAGTGTGCCTTGTTCCTGAGCTTTTTTCTCTTTGCCGCACAAAACGCTTCGGCCTCTCTCTTTCCTAGCTGCTCAAAAGAAGTCTCTACTCATTTTTCAAAATTTAAAATCTACGATGAGGCCTATGCTGAAATTCAGCATGAACGCCCCCATCTTTCAGCAAAAGAGTTTCAACAAAAAGTTCTCAGCAATGTCTCAGAGAGAATGCTTTTTCTTCTTCTCGCTAAAAAAGAAATTGGTCATGGCGTGACTTGTCTTACGGACGGCGGCCATCTTATTAACCGCTATATCTTGCGCCAAGAAGAAAAAATTGCAGCGGCCCAAGTAAGTAGTGCTTTTGATGAAGTCTATCAAGTTTATAGCGAACACATGCAACACAGCACTTATGATGAATGTTCTACTCAAATTAATCATATTGTTGATTCTATTTTGAGCTATGAAGCGAGTTACCCTGATGCTATGACACGCAAAGAAAAACTCTTCAATCTCGTTCAGCGCAAAATGCTTCTCGATGTTCTCAGTGGCCTTCACATCGATTGCTCTCACAACAAAGAAGACTCTTCTTATCGCATTAGCGAGAAGCATTTTATCCGTGTCTCTCTACAAAAAGTGAGACGAGAGATAGAAGTTCTCTAATCTTCCCTCTACAGAGAAAAAATAAAGGCCGAGGCCCCTGCGTCCCAGACAGCATTAAAGGAGTCATCTTGCTCCCAGCGAATATAAGCTTCTTTAATGCGGTCTAACTCTTCTCTATAAAAAGAGTCGGTTTGGGCCATTTGTTTTAATCGCATCAAATTGCTCTTTAAATAATCCACAAAATATTTTTCTTCTGATTTTCTATTAAGAGAATAAGATAGATAATTAAAAGCATCTTCCACTTGATAATTCTGACGACGAAGCATCTCTTCTCTCATTGCCGAAACATCGCGCGCATTTAAAAAGTTAAGAGAGGATATAAATTTCTTAGCACCACTCTCTCGCCACATCTCTTGATATATTTTTTCTTCCCCTTTTTCTCTAAAGGTAATAATAAGGTCATAGGGCCATGAAAGATTAGACATGAGACGAAAGGATTGATCTTGCTCCATCATGAGAAATTGCCGTGAGGCCATTTGAAAAAAAGAAAAAGAACGAGAATCTTTCTCATTACTCTTTCCCATTAAAGTCTCTAGCTTTTTTCTCTTTGTAATAAAACTCTCATGGAAGAGAAGAGGCAAAAGAAGTTTTTCCAAATCAGTTCGATCTAAAAAATCATCAACACTCCAAGGTCTCTTCCAAATAAAATCCACGCTGGGAAGAAAAACGACTTTAAAAGAAAAATTCTCCCTCAAAGAAACCCCTTCTATGACAAAAAAATTTTTATTATTGCGATAGGGAAAGAAGAGATAGTTTTTTTTCATTTCATGAGGGTAATGAAAACTCATCTTGTTGAGAAAAAGCTCATTAACAATAGCGCTATTACCGATGCTCTCTCTATTGGAAATAATTTCTTTTTCTACCTCCATGGGGAGAAGAAATTTCCAAGAAAAGAGTAGTGGAAAAAAGTATCCTACACTAAGAACAACACCCAGCAGCTTCGACTTTGAAAAAAAATGTTGTCCTGAGGTCTTCTTAATACTCAAAAACTCTCCATCTCGCCTCTTTTTTACCCCTAAAATCAACATACCAAAGGTCCTGCGGCGAAAGAAAAAAGGAGAGATGAAGAAAAAAAACACAGCAAAATAAGCATAAAAAGTTAAATGTTCCCGAAGATGCTGAGGAAAATAATGCGCCATCACTCGAACGAACAAGTAGGCAAGTAATCCTTCTATAAGAAAACTATGAATTTTTTCCCACCAAGCAAAAGTCACTAAATGCAAACGCCCTCGAACTTTTCCTTCTAAAATTTTCTTCCCTTCTTCAAGCTCTTCATCGTGACTCTCGATAGTAATTTCCAATGGCCCTACCCGAACCACATCACCACTCCGCAATAAAAATTTTTCTTTTTTCTTAATACGCTTGTCATTGAGATAGGTCCCTCCGACACTGTCTTCATCAATGAGACTCAGCATTCCATTTCGATCCATGGAAAAAGAACAATGTTTTTCGGAAATGAGCTCATGAGTAAACTGAAACGTTGAGTCAGGGTCTGTTCCTACAGTTACTTTCTCTTGTAGGGACACAATCATATCTTCTTGCCTAGGAATTTTTACGCGCAATCTCAATCTCTTTTGTCTCTTGTAAAAAAGTCAATAATATTCATGCTATGCAAAAAGCTTTTAATATTAAAGAATTTTTTATATAACCCCATCTTTCCCTGCCCTCACCATTCGTGGAGAATTTATTT
>CALDHR010000098.1 GCA_937898585.1 uncultured Oligoflexia bacterium | reverse complement strand
AGGGATTACAAGAAAAATAGTAAAAAATAAAACATTAAGCTTTAATAAAACTTTTTTTCTTCTCTGATACTCTTCTGTTAAATAGGCCATCATCTTCATCAATAAATATATTGATCTAAAGGAGAGAAAGAAATTCAATAAAGAAATAAGTCGAATTAAAAAACCTCCATAGTCAAAAATAAAGTTTCGAACAGTTATATTTTCGATAAAAAAACGATCTTTTTCACTTTGCAAAGGACCTGACTTGATTTTTGAAGAAGGAAATTTTCTTAAGATAAATTCTTCCATATTTCTAATGGCCAAGATAGAGATATTAGGTGAAAAATAAAGCCGAAAAGAGCTAAACTCCCCTTTAAGTAAAAAAGAAGGAATTTCCACATCTCGCTCTACTAGCTTTTTCTCAAGTAATGAAACAATCTTTTTCTTCGTTCTTTTCTCGTAACTCAGAATAAAAGAAAAATCTTTTTTTAGTTCTTTAAGGAAAAAATCATTCATTTCATCAAAAAGAATAAAATCAATATACACTCGTCCATATTGTTTTCCCTTTGCTTCTTTAAGCTTCATATCAAGAAAACTTCCTCCACTAAAGATAACTCCTAAAAAAACTGTCGAAAGAATAAAATAGAAAACACCTATAGGTTTCTTCTTAAATATTTTTAACCAATATTTTAAATAAAACATGCTTTACCAATATATTTTGTGCGTCCATTTTCTAGATGTATATTTTTTTCAGAGAAATTTCTTACAAGATCTTGACTGTGTGTCGCCCAAATAATCGTCATGCGAGATTCTTGATTTTTCTTTTTCAAAAAATCATAAAGTAAAAAAGTGTTCTCTCTATCTAAAGAACTTGTTGGCTCATCAGCAACAACGACATCTGGCCTTTTAAGCAAACATCTTATAATGGCCATTTTTTGAATTAACCCTCCATTACATTCACTTAACTTTTTATTAAGATGTTCATAAGCACCGAACCAAAGTGAGATTTTCTTTAATTCACTTAAAAAATCAAGCTCTGTTGAGTAAAGCAAGGGATCATAAGAAAAACGCAAATTATCCAAGAGAGTCCAATCATCTAAATAACGCAAGTCTTGAAATATTTGCCCTATAATGGCGTCTTCTTTCTTACTAAAAATAATTTGCCCCCGTTGGGCCTCTAATTCTTTGGTTATCAACTTTAGGAGTGAAGTCTTACCCGATCCAGACTTTCCTGTAATGAAAATAAAATCGCCAAAAGTAATATTCAGAGAGATATCTTTTAGTGCAAAATCTTTTTTATTATAAGAAAAAGAGACTTCTTCAAAATAAACAAAGTCATTCTTTAAAAGAATATGTTCTCTAGAAAAGTTTGGAGTTGTTGCTTTCTCTCTTTGCATTATTTATCCTCATTTTCAATTACTTTTTCTTGTAAGAGGAGTCTCTGTGCACTTGCTGAGCAAAAAATATTAGGAGTGAAATTATAAACATTTTGAAGTCTGCTCATAAGAGAATGCTCTATTTCTGCTAATAGACGGACTTCACCTCTCTCATCTAAAATTTTAACGGGATCAGCATTTAATAAAAGATTTTCACGAGTATTATCTTTTAAAACATTGAGATAGGATTTAACTAAAACGATTTTTTTGGTAGGAATATCACTAATAATCCAATCTTTGCTGCCTCCTTTTGTTTTTAAAATATCTTCAATTTTATCAACAACTTTATGAACTCGCTGTCTTGCTTTTTTATCTCCTTTCTCATCATCTTGATTGAGGATCGTATGAGAAAATTCTTCTATTTTCAAAGAGAAGGGAGAGAGTTCAAAGAGGAGTGAATTTGCTAGATCTTTAATCTTTTGACCATGGAGACTACTATCTTCTAAGGCCTTTTTTACTGAAGAGAGGAAGTAGCTATCATTGAATTGATAAAAATCAGTAGGCCTTTTTACAACCATTTCCATTAAGTCTTCGTATTGATAGATTTTATTGTGCTGGAGTAGAATAAGGGCCAATTCTTCTGCTAAGGCATCAAATTTTGCTCCTCTTGAAGAGCGAATGACTTGAGAATACCAAGCAAAACGGGCCAGCAAAAAATCTTCTACACATTGAAGAGCATTGTGTTTAATAACGAGAATATCTTGCTTTCCCACTCTCGCTGTTGAAAAGTGGTGTAAAAGATAATCTCTATCATAAGTTCCATAGTTTAGACCTGTGTAATGAGCATCACGCAAAAGATAATCCATCCGATCACAATCAACTTCTGAGTGAAGAATTTGATTCGCAAAAACGGAATGACTCTTTCCTTTCATGAGATCAGAAATGGCCTTAGGTTCTACATTATGCCGCTCTAAAATATCTGTAATTCCTCCTTCATAGGAAGTATTTTTAATAATAAAAGAGCCTAGGTTTTCATGATCATCGGCATGAGTATGCTTATTTTTATTTTTCACAACACCATGACGAATATAAGAATTTTCAATGGTGTGGGAAAAGGGAAATGTTCCCAAATCATGAAGCAGGGCAGCAATGCGGATATTTTTATGAAGTTGTGCTTCAGGTGAAGGCGATGAGTGGTTTTGTAACTCGTAGAATTCTACTCCTTTGCCACAAGACTCAATGATTTTATGAGCATTGTGCATAACACCAATGGAGTGACCAAAGCGAGAGTGCTCTGCACCAGGAAAAACATAACACGAAAAGCCTAGTTGCTTAATCCATCTTAGTCGTTGGTAAAAAGGAGAATGAATAATTTCCCACTCTAGGTCAGTGATTTCCACAAAACCATATATAGGGTCATAAATTTTTTTATTTTTAAATTTTTCTTCCATGAAAAAATCTCAATGATATACTTTGTTTTTCTTTTTTTTCTTTTTAAGAGAGAGAACACGCTCAAAAATCAAATAGGCTTCATGTCTTAAGTCATTCTCCATAACGAAGCGATAAAACTTCTCAACTTCTGGAGACTCTCTAAAATTTCGAACTATTTTCTTTTTTTCTAAGCGGTCTGTCGAATCATCACTTGTATACTCCATAGAAATCCCCCCCAGTATACAAGTCTACGATTTTAAATAGGACTATTCAATTTTAATTTTGAAATTTTTAAATCATACCGTAGTATTTTAATTTATTGTAAAGAGTCTTAACTGTAATGCCTAATGCTTTTGATGCTTTCGTTTTGTTTCCCTTCATGTAATTTAAAGTTTGCAAAATATGCTTTTTTTCAACAGAGTCTAATGTCGTATCATCTTCATCCCAATTATCTGATATTTGAAATTGCTCCACGACTTCTCGACCTAAGTCAAAATCAGAGACATCAATAACACTGTTATCACTGGTCAAACAGGCCTTTTTTAAAACTTGCTGAAGTTCTTTAATATTTCCTGGCCAATCATAAGTACTTAATAGCTTTATGGCCTCACTTGTCATTCCTTTTACTTCTTCATCAAGCCCCATTGTTCTTAAAAAATAATTGGCCAAAAGATACAAGTCCTCTTTTCTTTTTTTCAAGTTGGGAATTTCAACTCGATAAAAATCATAACTACTAAAAAAAGAAGAACGGAGAACTCCTTGTTCAATATAATCTTCAGGTGTTTTTTCCATGCCAAAAATAATTCTAATGCGATTATTTTTTTCAATTCCCATATTGTCTTTTAAAAAACAGTTATATGAATTGAGTACCTCAAAAACTTTATTCTGCCATTCAAGGCTTAGATCAAAAATATTGCGAAAATAAAGGTTTCCACCTTTTGCTAACATTACAATTTTCTTCAAAATATCTATTTCATTTACATTAAATCTCTTACTTAATTCAATCGTCATTTCTGATAAATTTTGGCAGTTTACCATTAAGAGAGGAAGGTCTTCTAAGAATTCTTGATAATGAATGGCCTGAACAAGAAAATCTTTCCCCACGCCTTTTTCTCCAATAACACAAAGATGCTCTTTAGTTCTTGAAATTTTGGGTATGATTTTTTTAAGTCCCAATACACTATCAGACTGCCCTATTAGAGGTCGCCCAACAACATTTCGCTCAAAGTTTCTTTTGATCTCTTCATCGAGCTCATTTTTATCACCATCTTGACGTACTAAAAATTTTGCCAGCGTATCATTGAGCTTTTTTGCTTTAGAAAATAAAACAAAGCTATTAATGGCCCCTTGAATTTCTGAAATAATTTGAAGCCCTAAAGTCAAATCATCAAGAGAGTAATCAGGAGAAGAAGAGTTCATATTTTGAAATAAATGAATAGAAGCAATACTATTTGATTCAAAGACAAGAGGGAAGGCCATTTCACTTCTCTCTACTCCACTATAAAGAGAAGAAATATAAAGAGGATCTTTTTCTATGGCCTTACTAAAATAAGGTCTTCGTGTCTTGGCCACATGGCCTACAATACCGAGACCTTTTTCTAACTGAAAACGCTCTGACTCTAGAATATCTCCCTTAGAGTCTAAATGAAGAATTTTTAAAGCATCTCCGCTATCCAGCATTCGATATACTTTAATCTCGCTCACGTGAAACTTATCGAGAAAAAATCGACAAACAAGTCTAAGAAATTCTCCCTCATCTTTTGTAGAAAAAAGTTCTTGAATTAAATCTTGATAATGAGGCCAAAGAATAAGACCTTGTTGCGTCATAAATTCTCCCTTGTTGGACGGTCGAGAGGTGGATTTTACTATCTATAAAAATAATTGATAAATAAAACAATCTTTGTCTGTGTCCTGCTTTATTTTATTAGATAAATTGAGTGATTTCAATAAGTTACATTGTTTAAAAAAAAGAAGAATTTCTTGTGAAACTAAAGAGACCACCAAGGAGTGTATGCATTTGGAGTAATTTTTGAAAGTTCTTTAACAACTTCTCCATCCCTATTGATGATCATGAGTCTTCTTCTTACTTTTGACTTACTCAAGACTCGCTCTGAAGAGAAAAGAATAAATTTTCCATCGGGCGAAAAGGTAGGATTTTCATTATTACCAAAATCTTTAGTTAAACGCACAATTTGGTTTCCATTGAGATCTACTCTAAAAAGATCAAAATTGTTATCCACCCAAGAAGCAAACACGGCCTCTTCGCGAACAGGAGAGTAACGCGGGGTTGCATTTACAAGACCTACATAAGTAATCCGTTTTACATTTACTTCAGGTTTGGCCAAGCTCATCTGATAGATATGTGCTTTTCCTGATCGACCAGAGACAAAAAGAAGATCTTTCCCATCAAAAGAAACCATGGGATCAACATCATCAGAATAATGATTCGTGATTTTATAAAGAGACTTATCGTGAACATTAAGCTTATATATTTCGGCATTTCCTTGATAGGAAAGAGTTAATAAAATATGATTATTATCTCTCATAAAAACAGCGCCAGAATTAATTCCTCTAAAAGAAGAGATAAGTTTTTGGGACCTATCTTCTAAGTTATAGATATAGAGATTAATATTTTTAATCCCCTTTTTTGATTCAATAACACTATAGACAATCTTTTTTTTATCAAAAGAAAAAGAAGGCGAGATAACATTTGATTGATGGAAGGTGAGTTGTTCAACATTTTCTCCATCAAAATCACAAATAAAAAGCTCTTTTCTTTGTGAACCTACCGATTCGTCGACTTCTCCTGAAAAAACAATTTTTGATTTAAAAATGGCCGAACGCCCTTTAACCTCTTGAAAGACAAGCTCTGCTATTTCGTGGATAGTACTTCTTTTATCTCTATAGTCTTTGAAGTGAATTTCTTTTTTTAACAAGGAACCCAAAGAGCCCTTTTTTGAAATTTCCAATTCAATTTTCTTCGTCTTATTCATTGAAATATTAACAAGGAAAGTCCCCTCAATACTCTTCTTGAACTCTTCTTCTGAAGATAAAAAGTTTACTCTTACCTCATCCTCATAAAAACTAAAATCATCTTTGATAATTGATAAAATTAAATCTCTCTCACTTACTTTATCACTAATTAAAAAAGAGACTTTATCTTCTATATAAGTGGCCCCTCCAACTGAATAGATAATAGGAGTTGTTGAGAAGTTAAAAAAAGAAAATAGTCCCCAAAAAATAAATAGACCAAATTTGAACTTCATCAGGAAAACCTTTCTTTATTCATTAAAAAACAGGTGAATTTTAAATGGGAAAACCCAGAATAATTGTACCATTTTCAACTATCTTGGCCACACTTTCAGGAGGCGGGTCAAAAGGGGCCGCCAATTTAATGCTTTGCAGCGCTCTTTGATTAAACTCTTCATTAGAACTTTTTTGATAAAAATCAACTCTGAGAAGTTGACCTTTAGAGGAAATAAAAACTTTTAAACGACAAACAAGCTTATCATCTTTTTTAAAGTTTACGGGAAGCTGCCAAAAAGTACGAACTTTCAGAGAAATGTTTTCAGCATATTCCTCTAGGATATCTCTTTCTTCTGCTAAACGATTACTATCCATATCTCTTCCCGCACTTAATTGGTTTCCTTTGACAACGAGAGATTCAATTTTATCCAAATGATCTTTTTTATCTTCTTTATTGAGATTTTTTTTAAAATTTTTCTCATCTGTTGATGATATTTTTTTTTTCTTCGCTTCTGCTATCACTTTGGCCAAAGAAGAATCAGAAGTATCTTGTTTGATTTCCTTAGAAGCAACCTTGGTTGATTTTTTGCTATTTTTTTTTATTTTTCGAGACTTGAGTTCTTTTAATGTCTTATCAGGAAGCCCCACCATATCAACTCTAACAGCGCTTTTAATTTCAACAATATGATCATTAGAGAAACTAAAAAAACCAACCTCCCCTCCTATGAATAAAAAAATCAGTAGAAAAAAGTGAATAGTAAATGAAATAAAATAATAATTATTCTTAACCATTTTTCTCATTTTCTGTTATTAAATGAATTTTTGCGATATTGTTATTTTTGAAAAGAGATAAGAGATGGGCCACTTTACCATAAGGCAAAGATTCATCTACTCTAAGATACAAATCCTCTGTTTTATATTCCTTGAAAAGATCAAAAACAATTTCAACAACTTCATCAAAAAGATATTTTTTTTTTCCAATATAAAGTTCACCCGTTTCTGTTAAAGAAACAATTACAAATTTTGCCGATGATTCAAGATGATCAGCCGATGTTGTCTTTGGTAAATTCAAGGAAATGCCATTATAAAGCCCTGGTGCTGTGATCATAAAAATAACTAATAAAACTAATACAACATCCACAAAAGGCGTAATATTAATTTCACTCACTAAAGTATTTTCAACTCGTCCTCTTTTATTTTTTTTCATCAGACTTCACCTTACTTAATGAGATTTTGTGATAATAGAACGACTGATCATATTTAAAAAATCATTTTCAAAATCATAGAGTTCTTCTTTTAGATCATTTAATCGAGATGACAAATAGTTAAGAAAGAAAACCGCTGAAATGGCCACAAAGAGGCCAAGAGCAGTAACAAAAAGGGCCTCTGCAATTCCAGGTGCCACAGCATCAAGTGATGAACTTCCACTTGAAAGACCTCTAAAAGAATTAATAATCCCCCACACTGTTCCAAATAAACCAATATAGGGAGAAATCGAGCTAATTGTTGCTAAAAAATCGAGATTCCTTGATAGTTTTCGACTCATTTCACTGATTCCTTGATCCAGTGCACGCTCAATAATATCAGTACCGTGTTCTTCAAAGTATTTACTTAAAACCTCTTTAACATTCTGTCCGCCAGTCTTTTGTCCTATTTTAATAAGTTCAGTATGACCTTTGATAAAAACAAAGCGAAGAGATGAATCTTCATATTTCTCTGTCTCTTTAATAATTTCATTAAAGTTTCCTGCATGACCATAGACTTCATTAAATTTATCATTACTCATATTCATGATTTTAAACTCTTTCTTTTTTTTAAAAAAAGTGGCCCAAGAATAAACAGAAAGACCTATCAGAACAAGAACAACCATTTTGACAACAAAGTCGGCATTTAAAACTAAGTAAAATATATTAGTTTGCGGATGACTCACGATGACTCCTGGAAAAAAAATTAAATATTGAAATAACAAGAAAAATACTGACAAAGAAAATACTCATATATTGGTGAAAAGGTAAATAAATAGCGTCACTTACAAAGCTATCCTCAATTAAAGAGTAGTGATTTAGACCAGCTCCCATAAAATGTAAAGGCAAAATTATTGTAAAAAACATTATTCCAAAATGTATTTTTTGAGGAAAAAGAAGAGACGCATAAAAGAGTATTTGAACAAACAAAAAAGGAGCAAATTCTTTTCGCCACTGATGACCTGTCATCATAATAGTAAAAAAAACATTCAACAAAAAAGAAAGAACAAGACATGTTTTTCTTTCTACCTCCTTTGTTTTTTCCAAGAAGAAGGCATAGATTTCTCTTTCAAGAAGATAAAAAGTTGTGGCAGACATCACTAAAAAGACAATCTCTATTACTCTAAAGGAAAAAAAAGAATTAATAAATTTTCTTAGACTGAAATTATAAAAAAGTGTCAACCAAAAAAAAAGAGAAATACTCCATGAAAAACTTGCAGGAAAAAAAAATTCTTTTATTTTTTCTCTTTTTAAAAATCGAATATCTATATTAAAAAAAAGACAAATAATAAAAGAAGAAAACACCTTTGAGAAGATATAAACATAAAACTCTTTATTGGAAAGCCATACATCAATACCATTTAGTTTTCGCTCCATCTGGAATAAAAAAAATGAACTAACTGATATAAAAAAGATATAGACAGAGAAGAAAAAGAGATAGTGAGAAAAAAAAAAGGATGTTTTTTTTATAATTTTCAACGTATCCATTATTACTCTTCAAGCCAATTAAGTTGAATTTCTGGCGAAGGATAAATCCTTGAATAATTCTTAAAATTGTCATTACTTCTCAATAACATATTTTTCTTTTGAATAAGTGAGCTATAAATTGAAAACAAACTTGGTTTTGACTTTAACACAGAAGACATTATTTTGGTAATCTCATACTGTTGCTGAAAAGAATAATTCATCTCATAAATAAGTTTATCATACTGATTTAAGATTTTCTTATAAAAAGAGGTGTTAATTTTTTCAGGATAACTATTTTTTCCTGCTATTTTCTTCATCTCATCATCAATAAGTGATTTAGTAAAAAACATTTTATCTAAGCGATAAAAATCTTCTAATAGAATCATTGATATTTCTTGTTTTGATAAATTCATCTCCCTAATAAAGGGAAGTGATAGACAAAAAATCATCTCTGAATTCATTCCGGGGATGGCAAAATGATATTGTTTTGTACTGTCAAAAAAAAGTATTTTTACTTTTTTTTCTACATGATCTAGCTCCTCTAGTAAATCAAGAAAAACTTCTAAAACACCGTAATCAGGATGAACAAAATCCCAGCTTAGTACTTGAGCATTCTTTACTAACCATAATTCACTAAAAATTCCTATCATCTCATCAATTTCAGGAACACGATAATTTTTTACTGTCTTCGAATGGGCCAAAATATTTTTACTTTTCTTACCCTGCTCTCTCTTTTCAATTTCCTCATCCAGAAAATCATTTTTAAGAATATTTTGAATATGAGAAAGTCCAACAGGATTCTCTCCTGCTTTCATATCAATACTTAAGATTAAGAAAAAAAAGAATATTAAACACAAAGAATTATTTTGCTTTAACTTCACCCATATAAAATTGTTCATAAAGTTTTCCCCAGTAAATTCTATCATCAGCATCTAGCGGTAACCCCTCAAAAAAGTAAGCATATTTTTTCTGAGGACATTGAACTCTTTTTTGGGATAGAAATTTTTTATTAATAAAGCCGGTCTTCTTGGCATATTTTACAGAAAAAAAATCGCGTGAAATATCTTCTTTTTTTACCAATCGAACCCTTTGGCCACAATGAAGATAATCCACTGCTAAGGCCTGCTTTGATGGCATCTCATGAACTTCCGCATAGGGAGAAATCACATAAAAAGACACATCTGCAAAAAGAAAAAAAGGGTATAAAAAGGCAAATATAAATAACTTCATCTCACTAGTCTAATAAGATAAAGAGGGTTTTTCAAATTTTTAATCTAAATTGTATACTTTCCCATTCTTTACACTTGGGGCATCTCCAAAAGATTGTATCTGAGCTAAAACCACATAAACCACAAAAATGCTTAGTTGTTGATTTATTGAGTTGAGAAAGTAGCTTTTTTGTTAACTCTAAGGCCTCGTCTTTATGATTGAGCTCTAGCAAAATCTTTATATACTCAACCATAAGAGATTCACTCAGAGGAATTGTGGATTTTAATGGCCCTTGAATAAGCTCATAGGCCTGTTGCATTTTGTTTTCTTGCCTTAAAAGAAGGATTTTTGGCAAAAGTCCCTTGGCCCCCTGAATACTCTTATCATCCAAGCTCAAAAATGTTTCTTTTAAAACCTCAAGCCCTCGAGCAAAATCTTTTTTGATATGTTCAGAGCAGCGAAAAGGATCCTCCAGAAAATCAAAAAGGATAAATGAATAATCTGGATGCTCATGAATGAACTCTAAAAGTTGAATTTTTGCATCTTCTATTTTACTGAGGATAAGCATCATTTTAATCTTAAGCATTTTGGCCGAAATACAAGGAGCATAACGATAGGCCAGCTCCATTTCTTCTAATGCCGCAACAATATTGCCTCTGGATAATAAGTTTCTGGCCTTTTGAGTCAAAATATGAGCAATGGTCTCTGATTGATTCTCATGACCTACCTTGGAAAGAAGAAGCCTGTACTTATAGGCCTCATCCCAATCTTCAATATCTTCATAAATACGGCATAGAGCGCGAATAACCTCTTCTTGATCGCGATTAATCTTTAAAACATCCTTATAAGTTTCAAGGGCCTTCTCTACAAATCCTCCTCGATCAAAATCCAAGGCCAACTCTTTTAAGGCCTTAAGCCTCGTCTCCTCATTAATACCCTCGCGAGCAAAGAGAGAACGATGAATACCAATGGCCTTGTCTATTTCACCGTTGCTGCGAAAAAGCCCCCCTAGAGCAAAATAAGTATCAATTGTTTCTCTATTGAGATCCACCGCATTAAGAAACTCCCTAATGGCCAAGTTCTTATTCCCCTCAATAAGGTGACGCGTTGCATTTAAAAAGATTTTTGACTGCGCTTCATAAACGGAGTTTCTATACTTGCGTGAGAGCTTCACTTCCGTTTTTCTCTCTATTAAATAGAGATAAAGGAGCAATAAAGTAAGGGCCACAGCTGTTAAAGCGAGAAGATGCTCTTGGCCCCAATAGAGCAGAAAAGAAAATAGAGTTGCTTCTTTCAAAAATTATTGACCTTAGCTTATGCTGTTTTTGTTTTCTCATCCTGCCACAAATTTAGCTTTTCTTGCTGCCCTTTAAGCTGACCGCATGCAGCAAGAATGTCTTGACCCATAGTCCTCCGCACAGTGCAAATGTAACCACGAGCATTTAATTGATTCATAAACCACTTAATCTGCTGAGAATCTGGTCGCTTAAATTTTGAATCAGGATATTCATTAAACGGAATTAGATTAATCTTAGAAATTCCCTTAGGCAATAGTTCACACAAAGCTTTAATATCTTCAATCCCATCATTCATTTCTTTAATGAGAATATATTCAAAAGTAATATAGCGATGAGCTTTCAGAGGAATTTCTTTGATGGCACTAAAAAGTGTCTGAAGATCAAAAACGTTATTGATGGGCATCAACTCAGAGCGAACGTCATTGTGCGCCGCATGCAGAGAGATGGCCAAGTTCACCGGAGGAAAATCACCCAGTTTTTTGATTTGAGGCACCAGACCAGAAGTTGAAAGAGTTACCTTGCGCTGCCCAAAATAAAACCCCTTACTTTCCAGGAAGATTTCACAAGATTTTTTTACATGATTAAAATTATGAAGAGGTTCACCTTGGCCCATAAAAACAATATTGCTGACATGAAAGGGAGTAACGTCTTTTTCTTTTTGCATCCAGTTATAAATGGCCAAAAGTTGCCCTACTATTTCAGAGGCCTTTAAATTCCTTGTTAGTCCTTGAGTTCCCGTATGACAAAAGGTGCAGCCAATAGCACAGCCAACCTGACTTGAAAGACAAATCGTTAAACGTCTCTCGCCTGGAATTAAGACAGTCTCTACAACCTGCGCATCATCAAAGCGAATAAGAAATTTTCTTGTCCCATCTTTGGAGAGCCCGGCCCAAACCACACGAGGAAGAGTAAAGGTAAAATCTTTTAAGAGAAGCTCTTTTGTTTTTTTACCAACATTAGTCCAATGCTCTATATCAAAGACTTTCTTCTTGTAAATCCAATCAAAAATCTGTGTTCCCACAAAAGGTGAAAGGGAGTTCTCTTTGAGATAATCAGTTAAATCGTTAAAACTTAAATCATAAATAGATTTCATTGGCTCATTCTTTCTTTGCTTTGTGTCTTTAATCTTAAATTCTCTTACTCATAACCTGAATAAAAATAGATGTCATCCATACTAGATCAAAGCAGGGAAACTGCTTGTTATTTTGATGGATATTGAATAAATTCCTCCTCAAACCTCCACTCAGACAATGAAAAATATTTAAAAAAGGAAAGCAAAATGACAAATCCATGGCACGATATTGAGCTCTTTTCAGAGACAAAGTTTGATGAAGTCCCCGTAGTCATTGAGGTGCCCCGAGGCTCCAAGGTCAAATACGAGATTTGCAAGAAGACAGGAATGATTCTCGTTGATCGCATTCTCTCTGGACCCCTTCATTATCCTGCAAATTATGGCCTTATTCCTCGAACCTATTGTGATGATAATGATCCTCTCGATATTTTAGTTATTGGCCAGTCTGAGTTTGTTCCTCTTTCACTCTTAAGAGCAAGACCCGTAGGCGTCTTAGAGATGATTGATCAAGATGAAATTGATGATAAGATTATTGCTGTTCATTTAGATGATCCTCAATATAAGCACATTAAATCCATCAAAGAACTCTCTGAACACCAACTCAAGGAACTAAAACAGTTTTTTGAAGACTACAAAAAACTTGAAAATAAAAAAGTAGAAGTAAAAATGTTTCACGACGAGCATAGGGCCTATGAAATTGTGGAAAATGCGATTAAACTCTATAAAAAAGAATTTAAATAAGCTCTTCTGTAATTGCTTTATAAAAGTTATAGAGAAATTTTTTGAGAGTAAAACTTTTTTTACTCTCATCTGATAAATTTTCATCTTGCAGATAAAAGTAATCCCTGTCCTTTGCTGTCATTTCATCTTTCGCCTCTAAGGCACAGCGAGGAGAGACGAGATTTTTTACTTGTTTCATTTTTTTCTCTTTAATCAATTTGGCCACTTCTTGGCGACAAAGCTCTTTTCCTGTTAAGTGATCTATCGAGAGAAGCGATAACTGCTTCAAAAATTTTTCTGTCATTTTATTTGTTCTAAAATAACTCACATTAATACTCTCATCCCAAAGAGGATTAATATAATCTCGCCAATCAAAATTTTTATTTTTCACCCACTTACCTAACTGACAGACCGCGTAAGATTTTTTCGAAGAAGAGTAAACCTCTGTTAAGCGCGACCAAAACTTCATTCCTGAAAAATTTGCATTAAGATCTGCAAATGAGAAGATACCTGTTCCAAGAAGTCCAAAATATCCTTCTTCTGTCTCACTTCCATAGGTAATTGCTTCTTTAAAAGAAGAGTTTAATTTTATT
>CALDHR010000097.1 GCA_937898585.1 uncultured Oligoflexia bacterium | reverse complement strand
TTGGTGGCCTCGTCAAAGAGTCCGGCGTGGCGGTGTGATAAAGTTCCACGGATACAATCTTGTCCACTAAGACGAACATTGCGCCCTTCCAGAAGAAGAGAACCATAAGAGAGAAGTTCAGCGAGCGCCCAATCAACTTTATTATCGTCGAATTGTTTTTCTCGTCCTTCTACGAGACGAACAGATTTGCTAATGGGTTTAATATCAGAAGGAATACTGCTAATTTTATCGACAATGCTACTGAGAATAGAGCGAGATACTTTGGTTGCAGGCGAGTATTCAAAATCCTCAGGGCGCGAAGGGCGAAGTTTTTCCCAAGCTCGCTTGGTATGTTGCTTGCGGTAGGGAAGAGGACTCTCTTTAACTTCATCGAGGCGAGACTGAAGAAGTGAGCGAAATTCCGATTCCGTTTTTTCGGCCATGGCCTTTTCGATGCGGTTACCTTCAATTAATGTTTGAGCGTAAATTTCACGCGCGTTAGCATGGCCCTTGAGAAGATTATACATCTTAGGCTGCGTAAACTTTGGTTCATCGGCCTCATTGTGACCATGCTTTCTAAAACAGACAAGATCGATAAAAACACTCTTGCCAAATTTTTGGCGAAATTCTACGGCAAACTCACAAGCAAAAACCACGGCCTCCGCATCATCACCGTTGACGTGAATGATAGGAGAGTCGATAATTTTTCCAATACTATTACAATAAAGTGAGCTGCGCGCACTTTCGGCCGTTGTGGTAAATCCCACTTGATTGTTAATGACAAAATGAATAGAGCCACTGGTGCTATATCCTTCGAGATCTGACATTTGAATGACTTCGTAGATAACTCCCTGAGAAGCAACCGCAGCATCACCGTGAAGTTGAATCGCTAGTACTTTTTTGAAATCTCTGCAACGCGATTTGCCGTGGTGGTTATTTGCGAGCTATGGCCAAGATGATATTTTACATCACCATCTCCACCTTCAACGATGGCCTTTTTGCCTTCAAACTCGCTAAAAACTTCTTCATAAGTTTTACCCATAATATTCACAAGGACATTGAGACGACCGCGATGGGCCATTCCAATAACAAATTCTTCAACTCCGGCCTCAGATGATTTATTGATAATAGCATCGAGGGCCGCAATGGTATTTTCTCCCCCTTCAAGAGAGAACCGTTTTTGACCGACATATTTGGTATGGAGAA
>CALDHR010000096.1 GCA_937898585.1 uncultured Oligoflexia bacterium | reverse complement strand
GTGCTCTTGAAAAATTTAAATGAACCAAATGTTCCATTTTAGCGGGAAGCTCTTTCATCACTTGACCTTTTGTCCTTCTCAGAACAAAGGGTTTCGCAATTCTCTTGAGCTGTGCAGGAGCATCACTTCGCCTCATCCATTTTGTCGAAGGCAAATCGCCCCACAGACCTGGAACAGCGAGATCTAAAATATTGTAAAACTCAGAGAGATCATTTTCAACAGGTGTTCCCGTTAAACAAATACGAAAACCGGCATGAAGCTTGCGAATAGATTTTGCGCCTAAGGATCTTATGTTTTTAAGGTGCTGGACTTCATCGAGAACTAAAATATCAAGCGGGTGATTTTTAAGAATCTCTTCGGCATCTTTTTTCATGACACCATAGCTTGTCACCACAATTTTACTTTTATCAAAAAGGCTTCTGTTTTCTCCGTGATAAATTTCAACATCTAAATCTGTAAATTTTTTAATTTCTTCGGCCCAATTAATGAGTAACGACACAGGACAGACCACTAAAATGCGATTTACTTTATCAATAATAGAGCGCAAAAATAAAATCGTCTGCAAGGTTTTCCCAAGCCCCATATCGTCGGCCAAACAGGCGCCAAAACGACACTCAAACAAAAAACGCAAATAACGATAGCCCACCATTTGGTAATCGCGCGGAGTTCCTGTGATTCCTTCCGGAAGAGGATATTCCGGCAGAGAAGTCATGGTCTGGAGTGTATGAGCAATGCCTTCTTCTTCTTCTGTCAGCAAAGTGCTATCAGAGAGTTTTTGCAATTCTAAAATTTCAAAGAGGCGAGCACGTTGAAGAGAAAAATGAATTTCGAGTCCCTTTTTTCCTTCTTCATCTTCTGTGACGTTAATTCCTTTCTTCTTTCCAGAGGCCCCTTCTAAACGCTTAATGAGTTTTAAGTAATTTAAATCATCATTGGAGAAGACGAGAATCTCTCCTTTATGCTCAAAATGATTTTGCGTCAAATCCACCTTGTCGAGAATAACGCGATCTTCATCGGTGAGTTTCATATGAAGATCAAACCACTGAATATTGCTCTTATCGCGCTCAAAGCGAATATTACCCTGCCACTGTTTAATGGGCGTATCTTTATAAAAAAGAGGAATTTGCATTCCTTTACAAAAAGCATAAAGGGAAGCAAGAGAAGCGTGAAAGAGAGATTTTTGAAATTCAAAACTCAGCTCTCGCTCAAAGGAATCGATGGTTCCCAAACGAAAAAAGGCCCTGTTCATTTTTTCAAAAAAGAGCTGCAAGAGATTTTGATAAGTGAGTTTATCATAGCGATAGATTTTCTTCGTCACTACATCTAGCTGCTCAATTTCAGTGACATTTTCTAAGTAATTGAGTTGATCATCAATATGGTGGCGCAAATCTGTATTGCGCAAATACTTTTTATAACTACTGTTTTTTTCTTTCCAAGAAATGAGTAAGGCCTCAACAAAATGTAAAAACTCATCACGTGAAGTAAAGCTGGCCCCAAAATGCGACTTTGAGCAAAATATTTTTAAAAAGTGAGGAGTGGGAATCGACATTCTCTCTGAATTTACAAATCGAAATGCAAGATGAATTGTTGATTTTTTTTCCTGCATGCGAACAGAGAGTTCTAATTTGGCCGTCTCTTTTTTTAAATCATCATAGCTCACATCATCAATGAAAATTTTCATTTTGTGAAAAACATCAAACATGCGAACATAGCGCAAATGATCTTCGAAGGTAATTCCTCGCTGAAAAGCGCGAATTTTTCGAATATAATCTTTAATGCCATCGGGAAGAGTGATGACTTTTCCCTCTTGCCAGTTAAAAAGATAGATGGATTCTAAGATGGAAATACTCTTCTCTTCGCCATAACTAAAAAGAGGAAGATCTGTGAGTTTTATCTTATTTGTCTCTTCATCTTTTGATGTATAAAAATGAAGTCTTAATTCTCCATCCCATTCTTCAGGAGTAGGAAAATTAACCTGCTGTCCATTAACCAGCTGATAAGAGAGTTGTGAGTAAGTTAGGTGGTTGGCCGAGTTCTTCAGATCCCAGGGCCCTTCTAAAATAGTCCCAAAGCGGTGAGGAAAAACGGCCGTCGAGTTTTTGTCTATTTCGCCTGCTGCAAAAGAGGATTTCTCGTCCCCTGGAAGCAGACTCCTTTCTTGATGATGCTCATAAAAAAAGGCCAAAAGAAGCAAAAGAGCATGCTGACAATCAATGCCACTAGCTGAGTAGAGGCAGTTACATTTCGTTGATGTTTTATAACCACCACTCTCTTCTTTTTTTACGGTTACGCGACTTTCAAGAGATCGATTTTCATCCACCACAATACCTGAAAGCACGAGATGCCGCTCGATACTTCCCTTGCGAAAAGAAAACGAAAGAACTCGTTGAGGAAATAAAACTCGCGCCTTTTCTCGTGTGAGTTCATCAAAAGAACTCTCAACTAAGATAGACTCATCTTCTGTCATCCATGAAAACAAACTCATTATTCCTCTGGCCGCATTACTCATGTATTAATTATCGATATAAGATTTAAGAAGTTTCGCCCGACTAGGGTGGCGAAGCTTTCTCAAAGCTTTTGCTTCAATTTGTCTGATTCTCTCACGTGTCACAAAAAAATCTTGCCCCACTTCTTCTAATGTATGATCTGATTTTTCACCAATCCCAAAGCGCATTCTTAAAACTTTTTCTTCACGCGCCGTAAGAGTCGCAAGAACGGCCCTTGTCTGTTCGGAGAGAGTGACACTCATAACAGCATCTTGAGGGGTAATAATTTTTTTATCTTCAATAAAATCGCCCAAACTACTATCTTCTTCTTCTCCAATAGGAGTCTCAAGAGAGATGGGTTCTTTTGAAATTTTTAATACTTTTTTTACTTTATCGACAGGCAAGTCCATTTTTTCAGCAATCTCTTCAGGGGAAGGTTCACGTCCAAGCTCTTGAACTAACTGCCGAGATGTTCTCACCAATTTGTTGATGGTCTCAATCATGTGGACAGGAATACGAATCGTGCGCGCTTGATCGGCAATAGCACGTGTAATGGCCTGACGAATCCACCAAGTGGCATAAGTAGAAAATTTATAACCTCTTCGGTATTCAAATTTATCCACGGCCTTCATTAAACCAATATTGCCTTCCTGAATAAGATCTAAGAATTGCAACCCGCGATTAGTATATTTTTTGGCGATAGAAACCACAAGTCGCAAGTTCGCTTCCACTAATTGCGATTTAGCACGATCGGCCTTTTCTTCTCCCTTAAGGATAATTTTATAGACACGTTCAATATCGGGATACTCCATCTGTGCTTCAAGGCCAAGGCGACGAAGTTTTCGCATAATATCTTCTTGATTGCGCACAAGCTGCTCTACTTTAGCATCTGTTGTATAGAGTTCTTTTGCAAGGGCGCGCTTAAATTCATCATCGCTGAGTAAATTATCGTAGAGCGCGCGATATTCTTCATCATTTTTCACTTCAAGAAACTTATAAATTCTCTCTTGTTGTTCATAGAGTTCGCGAAACTTAAAATAATAGGTTTTAACAGGCTCCACAAAACTATTAATAATTTTGCGGTTAAAAGTAAGCCCTACAAGCTTATCTGAGACTTCTTCAAAAAGAGCTTTTTGTTCTGTGGTCTGTGGACTAAAAATACCATCTTCTCGCGTAGAGCGATCAAGAAGCACTCTTATTTTTTCACACACTTCATAAATAGTGACGCGACTTTGCTCAATTTGCTCAGGCGTTGAATCATCATCAAGACCACGGACGAGGTCTTTAACAAACTCCACCTGATTTTCTGTATGTTCTACTTTGTCTTTGAGTTTGACGATTTCTCGCATGGCGTGCGTCGAAGAAAGGGCCGAAAGGATAATTTCGCACTCACCTTCTTCAATCTCTTTAGCAATTTCAACTTCTCCTTCACGCGTAAGGAGGGCCACTGCTCCCATTTTCTTTAAATAAAGTTTAACGGGATCTGTTGAAGTTGTTTTAATCTCTCGCTGTTCATCTTTATTATAGGCCTCATCGAGAACCTCTGTTCCATCAAGTTTAATACCTTCGTCTTCTTCTTCTTCAACTTCGGCCACT
>CALDHR010000095.1 GCA_937898585.1 uncultured Oligoflexia bacterium | reverse complement strand
TATTTAGCACTCTATTTTGCTTCGGAAATTTAATTTGCCAATAATAAATGGTGGTGAAAGTTTGAAAAGAGGGGTCAAAGGATGGAAAATCGAAGAATGTTACTGTTTGGTTTATATTCCTTTTATGAAAAAAATACAAAAATGGAAATTTATTTTATTTATCTTTTTGTCCCTGAATGCTGAAGCCTATGATAGAGGGTTTAGTCGTTTTTTAGTGCCTTATGCAAGAAATGCTTTAACACATTACGAGGGCGGAAGACTTTCTAAGTTCTTCGGAATTGTAGGAGATAATTATTGTGAAGTTTATGCAAGCAGATTATTAACTGACCCCAGAGACTCTGAATTTACATCGAAATGTTTAACTCATTTAAAACCTGAATTACTAGAAAGTGATCCATGGATTCGCCGTTTGACTTTTCTTCATTTGTTGCATCTTCCTCGTACCATTGTTCATGATGATGCAGGGAGAAATCTTGATGAGACCCGATCCATGTTAAAAACCCCAGAAGAAGTGATGGAGGAGTTAAAAGAGGAAGGTGAAGAGGTTTCGTCAAAAAAGAAAATTTCATCATACTTAAAAATGGCGAGAAAGGAACTCAATGCAGATGTTATAAAAATGCTAGATGAGCATAATCTAGGAGAAGATCTTCCAAAAGAAGAAATTCCAGGAACAGGTCTTTTCAGAACACCTTTTTATGAAACAGTTTTAACAACTTACGAAATGATTAAAAAAGAGAAAGTTCCCGTTTTGGTCGTTCGACAAAATAAAAATGAAAAAAAAATAGAAGCAGCTCTTTTTATCCCAACTCTCTTTCCCAAACTACATACTTTTAATGGCTACGTTTATCTTCATCCTGATGATCCTGAATTTAAAGATTATTTGAGCAAGCAAGTTCTTGTCCTTAATGGAGAGGGAACAGCTGATATTCCTCTTAGAGAGATGACGGTTGAGTCTATTTTAAGTTATAGCGCTGCCGTACATGGACAACGACGTCCACCAAAAAATCAAAAAAATACACCCTTAAAGTTAGAGCAGACTCACCTTTTAGCAATGCGGGGAGTCGCCTTTGGTTATGGAAGAGAAGACCCTCATCGTTTTTTAATGAAAAATGTTTTTGCTGACACTCTTTCTCATGCTCTTAGACGAATTGATAGTTTCAAGGAAAGAGAAAGTTACCAGATGCTTGATTCAGGAGAGCTTCGTCTTCTTTCTCATAAAGAACTCGATCCCGAAATGACGACGAATGGGGTTTCTCACAGTTTAGAAGAGAGACGTAAAAACTTAACTTACCGGCAAGTAAGAGAGCATTTTTCAAAATTTCGTACAATTATTGAAGAAGTTCAAGAACTTATTCCCTATAAAGCAGAAGAAAATGAGAATGAGAGGCGTGGAGTATCACGTAAAAGAGAATTTGAGAGAACATTGTCGTCAGAATTTGGCCTAAATTTTTCATCGGAATTAAGTTTTCTTGATGTAGATAACGCTCATTTTTTTCTTAATATCTTAGTTGATTTAAGGGAAAATTATGGACAAGGTTTTGCCAGAAGAATAATGTGTCCTGTTTTATATTACAATCAACCAGAAGAAGTGCAAGTAGCTTCTCCTACTCAATATCCAGCTTTTATTTCAATGGCAAACGACGAAAGACGTTACATTGCTCTTTCATCAGAAGGTGATGTTAAGGAAATTCCTGAAAAATTAATGGAAGAATTGAAAACGTCTGCTTTGCTGAAAAATATGAGAAAAACTTTTGAAAAGAGTACTCGATATTTCATGATTCCCATTGATAAGTTAAAAGAATTTTTTCCCTTAGATGAAATTGAAGATGAATTTTGTTTAGAAGCTTTTCAAGTAACGAATGCAAAAGGGGTCTATTATCATCAATATTTATACAAGGGAGCAATTATTGATGAAAAAGGCTCTGTCAGAGATGGGCTATATGGGCCATTTACTATGATAGAACATTATTTAAAAGATGAAAAAGATTTTTTTTCTAATCCTCGATATAAAGACGTTATAGAAGATTTTTTGAGAAAATTTATCTCTGATCTTAAAATGAAAAAAGATTTTCTTTTAAGAAAAGAAGTACCTACCTATGAATCAAGAGAGAATGTTCTTTGCATGATGAATCATTTTATGCAGGAGTTGGGTTTTGAAAGTGAGGTTATTAAAGATTTTCTTGATCATTTTCCTTTAATGGAAGCAAATGTTGTTAAAAATACAAAATTTGGTAAGAATGTTGGCCAAAAGAGTATTGATGATTTTTTCCTTAGGACTAAGGAAATGACTGATTTTCAATTATCTGATTTTAAGCGATTCATTTATGATCTCTCTCTTGAAATTGCAGCTTTACTTAAAGATGAAGAGCTTTCATGTCAAAATAAATTAATACAAGACTTTTATCGTTTGCGTCTTTCAGTTGAAGAGACTCATGATATTCTTCAATTATCTTCTATAAAAGGTAAATCAAGTTTTATTCAAGAAAGAGCTGATATTAGGCAAGTAATGCTTGAACGAGTTCATGCTTATAGAATTAATAGCTTTTTATACACTCACTTATATGGAAAACTTAGTTCCTTGAAAAATTTCAAAGATAAGGATGTTGGATTTGATCCAGTCCTTATAAGTGATTTATCAAAGATAACTGATCCTTTGAAAAAATCAGAAGAGATTTATCATCAACTGAAAGCAAAGTTAGATGAATATCGAAGTGAATTTGAAGATAATAAGACGTTTAAAGATGTTGAAAAAGAATTTAAGGACGTTCAATTATTTTTTTCAAAGGCCGGAGTATTTTTTTAGGATTAAAAAATAGCAAGATTTTGATGATAAAAATCTGAAATTTCTTCTCGCTCTTCAAGCTGAAGTTTAAATTTTATATTTTGGATATGAGACTCGATGGTTCTCGGAGAAATACGCAAAGACTGAGCAATAGACTTATAAGAATATCCTCGTACATATAAGTGTAAACATTCATTTTCTCTCAATGTAAGTTGAGCAGAATTATATTTTGAGAAGGATGAATTACCTAAAATCTTCCTGGTATTTTCTGTGATAGATAAATCATTTCTTTTTAAGAGAGATTTAATTTCTAACGGAAAAGGGTTATGCCAAATATGAGCATAAGTTTCCATTCCTATGATTTTACCCTTACGAGAGAGGATGGGCGTTTTTCTTCCTAAAACCAAAGTAGCGCTTTTTTGTTCAGGGTAGTGGTGAGCATCAAATGTTCTTAGAGAATGTCCCGTTTTGAAGACATGTTGGTCCTGTAAATTCCATTCTTGAAGAGTCGAAGGATCCTTTCTGTTAACCTCTCTCATCTCTTCTACGGCCATTTTAACGTCATTGAAGCACTTGAAACCCATAAGGCCAATCGAATCATCGCTAATTTCAGCAAGATTAAGTTCTTCGTCGTAGGAAATAAATAGATTTTTTTGCTTCATGTTTAAAACGAGAGGAAATCCTAAATTTAAAAAGAGTCCGTGTTTTATACGGATAATTTCTTATTGTTCTTTTGCTAACTCATCTTTCCATGAATAACAATGAAGACTTCTTCTCTCTCTCCTTAGTTGATATAAATTTAATCCTCAATAAAAAAGGTGAGCTTGAGGAGGTAAAGTATTTTTCTTTAAATTCACCAGGAGAGAGTAAAGCGCTTATGCAAGAAAAGCAGCCACTGTCTGTCTTGGGAGCAAGAGCTTTATTACATAAAAGAGAAATGATTTGGAAGCAAGAAAATTTAAAAACATTGAAGAATTATGCTCACTTTCATTTAAAATCATGGAATCCTTCTAAAAGACAAATACAAATTATTGACAGGACTCTTAGAGGTCTTTCACAGAAGAATATGGCCCAAGAATTATCTTTGTCAGTCAGGACAGTGGAAAATTATATGGAAAATATAAAAAACAAGCTCAATGTTTCTTGTAAAGCTGAAATTATCCAATTGGTTCAAAGTAAAGCAGACTTTTTTCATCTTTATGCAGATATTTTAGAAAAAAAATTGAAGATAGATTGAATCTATAAGGCCTTGCTTAATATATCTTTCAATTCACCGCGGTGGAGTAACTCAGTGATAATATCCGCCCCGCCAATAAGCTCGCCTTTAACATAGAGCTGTGGGTATGTTGGCCAGTTGGAATATTCTTTAAGGCCTTGGCGAATTTCAACATCATTAAGAATATCAAACGTCGCAAAGTTGTGACCAAATGTATTGAGGACAGAAACAGTATTGGCGGAAAAGCCGCATTTTGGTGTATCGCTATTTCCCTTCATAAAGAGAATGATAGGATTAGAAGAGAGCAAATGCTCAATCTTATTTTGAACGGTGGAAAATTCTTGTTCTAAGCGCACTTCAGTAGCGTGATTTTCAGAGATAACATTAAATGGACTTGTCATAATTATTCTTCCTTTACAGTCGTACTTATTTTTACAGCGTGAAGTTCATCTTTAAGCAGTTCTTTTAAAAGATCAAGGACCATTTGATGCTGCTTAATGAGAGAAAGCCCTTTAAATGAACTGCTAGATACATTGATGCCCATATGATCACCACCACCTGTAAGATCATAAATTTCAAGTGTTGGATCAATTAGCTTTACAGATAGAGCATCTTTTATTTTTTCAGTGAGAAGCACAATAAACCTCTTCTTTCTTATTAGTTAAATAAAACCTGTTTCCAAGTGGAAAAAATGGCCAGGAGAATAATTATCACAAAACTATATTTGCGCAATTGGAGAAACAAAGAATTACTCATGCGATGTTTTAAGTATTCCGCCAAGAAGACGGCCATTACGTTACCCGCTACAAGAAGAGCAATTTCTTGAAAGTGAAACATGGTAACGACTTTTTCATGTTGAAGGAGAAGGGAAATGAGGGCCGAGAGGATCGTACAAAAGAGAGTGGAGTTTAAGGCCACTTCAAAAGAGAGTTGAAAGTTTTTGAGCATAAGAGGCATGAGGATGATACCGCCGCCAAGACCACCGAGGGTTGAGATAAACCCAAGAGCACATCCTCCTAGTATTGTTTTAAGGAAATGGTTGGAGGGGATAAGTGCTGAGGCACTGGATGGGGGGCGAGAGGCAAGAGAGCTCAAAAAGGAGTAAAGAGAGTAGAGGCAAACTGCTGTTAAAAAGATGACGAGGAAAAGCTCGGGGACAATATTTTTGAGATAGGAGGCGAGGGAGGAGGCGAGAAAGGCAAAAAAGATGAGTTTGAAAGAAAGGCGGTATTCAATTTTTCCTTTTAGGCGCAGGAGGTTGAAAAAAGAGCCGGCCATAACAGGGATAAGGGAGAGAATTGAGGCGTCGCGGACGTTCATTTTGAGGAGGAGGGTGGAGAGGAAGAGGCACATGACGCCGCCGCCGGAGCCGGTGAGACCGAGGGCCAAACCAACCATGATGCCAATAAAAATCCAGAGAAGCATTGAGAGACCTTTGGTTTACCTGTTGGGTTTATCTATTTAGTCTACCTATTTAATTTATCTATGATGATTTTGAATCAGGATTACTTTTTATTTTTTGTAAAAATTCTTTGCGGCTTTTTACGCGTTGTTTGGCATTTTCAAAGCGTCTTTTCTCGTCTTCGGTTTCAAGGGAGAGGGGAGGGACGGTGATGGGGCGAGAAAATTCGTCGAGGGCCACGAAGGTGAGGTAGGCACGGGCCGTTTTGCGTTTGACGCCTGTGAGGGGATCTTCGGCCTCAACTTTGACGCCTACTTCCATGGATGTTTTTCCTACGTAGTTAAGGCTGGCGGAGATGATAACGTGGTGTCCTACTCGGACGGGGTGGAGAAAGTCGATACTGTCGATGTGGGCCGTGACAACTTGTGCTTTTGCATGGCGGGTGGCGCACATGGCGGCGGCCAAATCGATCCATGACATGACGATTCCCCCGAAGATGGTATTTTGTGGGTTGGTGTGGTTGGGCATGACGAGTTCGCGCATGACCAGTTGGCTGTCGCGAGGGGTTTGGTGTTTATTATCATTCATGAAAGAGATTTTCCTTTTTTATAACGCTTTGTTGCTACCATTTAGTTGCTGGCACCTTTTTAAAGTTATTTGTGAGTTTGACGATAAGGGATGGTGCGTCGTTTGATACATGTTAAAAGGTGATGTTGTTATGGTTACAAGGTTTTTTTTACTACTACTGCCTGTTCTTTGTCTAAACTTATTTGCGAGCGAGAAAAATCTGTAAAACAATTAAACCATACATAAAAAAATGTAAAAAATAAGCTGGCAAGAAGCAATCGAAAGGCCAACAGAAAAGTCAAAATAGAGGGAAAAAATAAGACCGCAGAGAGTGGCAAAAAAAGAAAAAAGAACACTTCTAATAAAGAGATTCTTAATACCCTTTGCTTTTTTTAGTGCATAAGTGCCGGGAATAATAAGAAAGGCATTAACTAAAAAAGGACCACAAAGGCGCACAAAGCTTACAATCGAAATAGAGAGCAAAAAGAAAAGCAGATAATGCAAAAAAGAAGATTCTTTTTTTGAAAGAGCACTATCGTTTTCATCGCAAAGATAAATAATCCAACGAGCAAAAAATAAAATAAAAACAGCGAAGACAATAAAAAGAAGAAAAAGCGCTAAGTAAAAATCAGTTTTGCCACTCAACGTAATATCGCCAAAAAGAAGCGAAAAAAGATCCTGCTTTAAATTTAAAAACTGATAGAGAATAAAAGAGAGCGTTAGCGTCGCCGTCAAAAAAATACCAATGTGGCCATCTGAAAAATCGTGGTTGCGCTGAACTCTTTCTGCCCTCGCTAAAAAAAAAGTGCTTAAAGTGGTGATGAGTAAGGTGATGAAAAAATTGGCAAGCTCAGAAGAAAATTGAAATTTTGTAGAGCAGTAGCTGGCAATAATCAGACCAAGGAGCGTACTGTGAGAAATGGCCTCTCCTAAAAAAGCATAATGTTTTGAAACCACCACAGGAGAAAGTAACCCTGCAATAAGGGATAAAATAATGGCCGTACCTAAGGGATAAAGATAAAAAGAAAGCATTATAATTTCTCGTGTAATAAAATATGTTCGTAATCACAGCTATAAAGATGAGGAAGAATTTTTTGAGTGAAATCTTTTTTCGGATGCCAGTGAACTTTAGGTCCCAGACACAGCACTCGATCACTTTGACGCAAGAGCGCCGAGAGGTTGTGTTCGATGAAAATAATAGTTTTGCCAAATTTTTCTTTGAGGATAGTGATAAGCTCCAAAAACTGATCCTGCCCCGCTCTATCAATACCCGTCAGCGGCTCATCAAAAAGATAAATATCGGCCTTTGACGTCAACAGTGTGCGCGCCATAAAAAGCCGTCTCTTCTGACCAAAAGAAAGATCAGAGAGTTTTTGCTTTTTAGTTTTTGTCAGTTGGAGTATTTCAAGAATTTCTTCTTGCCCCCAATTCGTCTTTTGAGGGACAAAGTACAAAAAGAAATCTTCTACCGTGAGAGGGATGTTAAAGTTAAAATTATTTTTTTGTAAAAGTTGGGCCATTTCAAGTTCAGGATTCTCATAGACAATTTCACCAGATGTGGGCGATAGATCAAGGTTAAGGAGAGAAAAAAGTGTACTCTTACCCGTTCCATTTTCTCCTACAATGCCAAGTATTTCATTTTTGTATATAGTAAAGGAGAGATCTTTTAAGAGAAAATCATCTTCTTCATTATAACGAAATGAAACATTGTTAACACTAATAAGAGGGGTAAGTTGCTCTGTCATGGAAAAATATCTTTTAATTTATTGAGAAAATTAAGTAAGAGATAAGATGTTTTTTCATCTTTAAGATGATTAAAATCGCCCTCTTGTTGAAGCACAAGATAAAACTCTCGCTTCTTATCTTGAATAGGGCGAAGGCGCAAAAAACGCTCTTGCTGAAAAGGATTATCAAAAACAAAGAGAATCGAGGCCTTCTCATCACGGGCCAAGTGTTTATCAATTGTCTCAATCGTCTTTTTTACTTCCTGCATATTTCCACTATTGGCCTCATTGTGACCACTCAAAAAAGAAATATCCATTGACTGCTGCTGTGCCGCCTTAACGAGATGGTTGAAAACTCCATGGGTGCTTATAAAAAGAAGAGGACTCTTTGATTGCAGTTTTTGAATAATGTCTTTTGACCATGCTGAAAAAGGGCAATCTTTTTGGACAAGAGATGCTTGTGGATAATGCTTATTAATTGTTGTAACAATTTTTTTCTGAGCAGCACAGAGAACTTCCCCAAAAGAACTCAAATGAGCGCGCAAATGTCTTTCTTTAGATGTTAGATCTTTGATAGCGTAATTATCTTTTAATCCAGCTGTGATAATATCTTCTTCTAATTCAATGACGAGAGGTTTCGGTGCCGCGCTATCATTTGCTAAATTTTTTATTCTGCGAGTAAAAGAGTAAACCTCTTGTGGAGGAAGAACAATAACCTCAGAATCCATAATATTTTTTAAATCGCTGAGAGATAAATTTAATTGGTGGCCATCAAAAGTACTAGAGAGAGGGTAGGTGATGGTAAAGTTAGAGTTATTTTTAACTAAGTCTTGCATCAAAAGACAGATCTCTGGATGAAGACAGCTAAGGCGTTTTTTGGCAAACACCGAGGGGGAGCTAAGAGATAAAAGAAGAGAGATCAAGAAAATAAATTTCATTTTTTACTCTAAAGGTATGAGGGATAAAAGAAGTCTCATCTCTAGCATAAAAAAAATAAAAATCTACTTGGCATCACTACAATAAAGATGATGATTCCATCTTTTTCCGATAGAGAAATTGGCCGTTCCTTTATTTCCTTCAATGGAAGTATCTTTTGGCGCTGGGGCCGAGTCCGTAAATTGATAGAGGATACCCCACGGTTTATTCTCTGAGCTAAAAACAGAGGCCGTCTCGGGACGAGGAAAGAACTCGCCAAAGGCCGCCCCCGTATAGGCCAATTTTGACTCGCAATAGAGCTGGCCAAGTTTGACAAGTTTGGCGTTGGTGCTGGTTTGAAATTTGGGGTAGCCCGTATAGGGATCAAAGTCCTCATCTTCGAGGCGGTAATCGGCCGGAATACGCGAGGCCATTCCTTCTCCTGAAATAAATTTATTGAAATAAAGATTGATATCGGTGTTGCTGGGAAGAGCACAAGTATAAGTTCCTACTTCTGGTGAAACATCAACATCGTCATTATTGGAACCAGGAAGAGGTGTTGCCACGGGGCCAGCGCCATCTTCAATAGCATAACCCGAACAACATAAATCACTACTCTCTGTTTTTTGTCCCAGTTCAAGACAACATTTTAATTTTTCACCACTAAAAATAGGAGTAAAGCGATCGGCGAGTCCATCTTGGAAAAATGTTTTTTTGGTGGGATTCGCTACGGAGTCATCGGGCAAGTAAGTGGAATGAGGGGCGGCGGGAACAATACCATCGGCCGCTTCAAATTCGGCGCGTGTATCGCCAAAAGAGAAAAAACCGGGGATGAGTTGGGTATAATCGTTATTACAAAAAAGAGGATCGTATGTGATTTGGGGGATTCCCATAAGTTCTAGGCGATCGAGTTTTTGCAGATAATAAAGATCATTTCCCGGAACCATGCCAACGTGGGCATCGGTGGCGGTGGCCGCTTGGGCAGAGACGTAGGGAAGAGTGCTGCAATCACTGGTCATTCCCATGGGAACAAAGCGAAATTCTACTGCGTAGGCGGCAGGGGCGGTGACGGGGTCTTCATTTCTGCGCCTTCTAATATAAATACGGTCATTGGAGGGATCATAACTCCAGCCCGCTGGGCCAGGATGAGAGAGGGAACCATCCGCCCGGCGAGGCAGAGCGGTAGTATTGGATAGATCCATAATGTATTCAGTATTTTTACCAATGGTGGTGGTTTGCGCTGGATCAAAGGGAATAAGGTGAACTGATTCAAGATTATCAATTCCATTGATGTAAGAAGGAAGGCGAAGGATAAGAATAAATTCATCAGCGGGTGGTTCTAAAAATCCTTTGTCTTTAATATCAACAGAGTTTGCAAAATCGCTATCGATAACCACTTCGGGGCGGTGAGGGGCAAAGTCTGTCTGAGAGCTGCGCAGAGCGGAATTAATGCGCCACTGATAGGGATTCTCGGAGGTAAGTAAAAAAGGAACACCA
>CALDHR010000094.1 GCA_937898585.1 uncultured Oligoflexia bacterium | reverse complement strand
TTGAACTTCTCTCAGAGAAGAAATTTCCCGCGGCCAGTTTTATTCGTAGAAAAGAAGACTTAGACTATCTTAAAGAACCTGATATTTTTCATGAGATTTTTGGTCACACACCTCTTTTGACGAATACTGAGTTTGCTAATTTCACTCATGAAGTTGGAAAGTTTGGAAACTCACTTGCAAAAGAAGATCGACCAATTCTCGCAAGGCTCTACTGGTTTACAGTTGAATTTGGGCTTATTGAAACAACTCAGGGAATGAGAATTTTTGGGGCCGGCATTGTCTCTTCTAAGACAGAGAGTATTTATTCTCTTGAAAGTGATATTCCCAGGCGCAAACCATTTAATCTTTTAGAAATATTAAGAACGCCTTATCGATATGACGAATTACAAAAAACATATTTTGTTATAAAGAATATAGCAGATCTCTATGAGATGATTGATGGGGATAAGCTACTTTCCGCCTTTAAAGAGGCCAAAGAATTGGGAATGCTGGAAAATTTACACGACAAAAATAACTATCGATGGACGAATGATGAGTAAAGAAAAAAACAAAGAAAATGAAGAAAAGTGCCTTTCTTGTGAAGGTTTTGTGTTGGCCTATACAGAAAATGAGGCAGCAGAAAAATTGAAAGATCTTTCAAAAGATTGGCTTCTTATAGAAGAAGGGAAGGCCATTGAAAAAAAAATGAGCTTTAAAAACTTTAAGCAAGTGATGATCTATATGGGAGGGCTGGCCCATCTTGCAGAGCGAGAGAAACATCATCCCGATGTTTCTCTGGGATATAACTACTGCCATGTTAAGTTAACAACTCACTCTGTTTCTGGTCTTACCCCTAATGATTTTATCTTGGGTAAAATGATTGATAAGCTTTAACGTTTTCTTAGATATAAAAGTGAATGGCCGCTTGAATCAAGTTATGGCCTGAAGTCTCAAAGACAGCATCATCATGGATTTTGCTCATGGAAAGACCAAACTCAAAACTAAAACCAATACTCTCAATTCCCTTGAGGTGAAACTCGCTACCAAGAGTGACATCGGCCTGATAGCCTGAACTTGCCTGATAATTAATCTTCTCGCTAATAAGGGCCACACCAAAACCACTGAAAAAATTGAGATTAGGTTCTTGGAAAATAATGCGGTAAATCTTTAGACCCGCCGTATATCCACCATGCCTCTCTGAAGTGCTTAAACCTAAGGTGGCGCCAAAAGCATAGGCATTACTTTTTTGAACTTTGAGAGAGATAGCACTGAGATTATTTTTGTATTGCTGAGTGAGGCCTACACCAAGACGATTGCTGAGGTCCACTGCCATGAGATTTGAATTGAAGAGAAAAGTAAGGCCGAGAAGAATTTTGCTCAGTGATGGTATTTTCATGTAACTTTGGTTCCTTTTTATTTTTGACAACGAATGGGAAGAAAGATAGATTGCTGTGCTCTATTTATTGTTATTATTGCGATTTACTTTGTCAATTTCATCTTGAAGGAAAAAATCTATGGATATCGCTCAGTTAGTTAAGGACAATCGATCCCTTGTCTATCTTTTCCTTGCTCTTCTCATTTTAGGCGGCCTTGGATTTGGAGGAACTCTCTATCTCAAGCAGCAGCGGGCCCAGGAGACGGCCACTCAAATTTTTGAGTTTAATTCATCGTTAAATCTGGCCAAGACAAAAAAAAGTTGGCAGGAGACTTCTGGCGAATTTGATAAATTAGTCAGTGAGCTTGGGACTGATTCGGTTCAAATGGCCTTTTATGCTTCAGAGCTGGCCAATGAATTTGCTGAATTAGGCGAAAAAGAGGCAGCGAAAGAAATCTTAGAGATGTTTAAAGAAAATTATTTAGATCATCTTGCTTCGCCC
>CALDHR010000093.1 GCA_937898585.1 uncultured Oligoflexia bacterium | reverse complement strand
ACACCAACGCCAAAAAAGACGAAAAGAGAAAAAACTGTAAAAGTTAAAAGAGTAAGAAGTCCTTTAATTAAAGGAATATTTTTCTTTTCTTTTGCATTGATGATGTTGGGATCTTTAGAAATAGTAGCGTAAATTTGTTTAAAAGCGATGCTAGTACCTTCGTAAAATCGCCCTTTACCGAAATATGTTTTTGCTTCGCGAAGAATTCTCTTGGAAGCAATATCGGTGAGGTCTCCTTCTAGGCCTCTTCCCACTTCAATACGCATAGAGCGATCTTTATAAGAGATGAGAAAAAGAACACCGTTATCTTCTTTTTTACTGCCAAGTTTCCATTTATCCGCAACAGAAATAGAAAATTCCTCGAGGGAATCCCCCTTAAGAGAATCAATGATAAGGAGTTGAATTTGATGACCACTTTTTTGGTAATAAGAGCGTAGCTCCTGGGTCAAAAGGGCCTTTTCTCTTTGAGATAATAATTGGGCCTCATCAATAACAGGACCTGTGAGAGCAGGAATTTCTCTAGATTCAACAGGTAAGGCCAATGAGTAGAGGAGAAATAAAAAGAAGCGAAAAGAGCTAATGTTTTGGATAAGCAAAGATAAACCTTTGTTAGAATTCAACTTTAGGAGCTTCTTGAGCGGCCTTAGCTTCTTCCGGAGCAAGCTCAAACTGAGGTTTTTTCTCATGTTTTAAGAAAAGAGAATTGTACCAAGAAGTAGGAGGGACAGTAATGAGGTTGTTAAAGTTTTTGATGCTTTGGATGTAGCGGTTGCGGGCCACGGCGATGCGATTTTCAGTTCCCTCTAATTGGGCCTGAAGATCTTGAAAGTTTGTATTGGCCTTAAGGTCAGGGTATTTTTCGGAGACCATGAGGAGGCGTGAAATGGCACCGGAGAGACCTTGCTGCGCCTCTTCAAATTTTTTCATTTCAGGTCCATTGAGCTTAGAAGCATCAATTTTTACTTGAGTTGCTTTTGATCGTGCAGAGACAACACCTTCAAGAGTTTCTTGTTCATGTTTAGCATAACCTTTAACAGTACTGACAAGATTAGGAATCAAATCACTTCTTCTTTTGTACTGATTTTGAACTTCAGACCAGGCCGCCTCAACATCATTAAGTCCCTGAGGGATGCTTTGCATTCCACAAGAAGAAAGTATTAGAGAAAGAGCAAAGAGTGAGATAATATTTTTTATTGATTTCATTATAGTCCTTTTATTTTTCATTAAGGGGATCTAACTCTACCTTAAATTAATAGGAAAAGTCATTGAAAAAGCTAGCTTACACAATCCATCCTCAACCTAACGATACAACTTGTGGACCAACAGCGCTACATTCTATTTATCGCTTTTGGAAAAAAAGAGACACACTTCATGAGGTTATTAAGAGCGTAACTCAGTTTGAAAAAGGCGGAGGGACTCTAGGAGTTATTTTGGGAAGAGATGCCTTGGAAAAAGGTTTTAAGGCCACTCTTTATACTTATAATCTCAATATTTTTGACCCAACCTGGTTTGGTTTGGAAAAAGAGAAAATTATCCAAAAACTTATTTTGCGCCTAAAGAAAAAAGGGATGGGGCAAAAAAAGAAAATGGCGCATCAGGCCTATGTTGATTTCTTGCAATTAGGTGGGAATCTAAAGTTTTCCGATTTCTCCATTGATCTTATTTTATCTTATCTTAAAAAAGGGATTCCTCTTCTTGTTGGCCTTAGCTCTTCTTGGCTTTATCAAAGTTCACGAGAAGATTATTTAACCTCTCAAGACGATGACATTAAGGGAGATCCCGCGGGACACTTTGTGGTTTTGTATGGTTATGATGAACGTAAAAAAAGTGTTTTTATCGCAGATCCTTATATCAAAAATCCTATCAGAGGTGGTAAACAGTATTACGAGATGTCCTTTGAACGGCTTTTAACCTCTATTTTATTAGGCGTAATGACTTTTGATGGAAATATTTTAGTTTTGGAGAAAGTTGATTGTGAAAAAAAATATACTTAT
>CALDHR010000092.1 GCA_937898585.1 uncultured Oligoflexia bacterium | reverse complement strand
TTGCAATTTTTAGTGGTAAAAGAGCTCTTGTCTCATTCTTTTAAATAAAAAAGGTCTAACGTTCATGAATAATAAAATTATCTTTTCTATGTCAAAAGTAGGAAAAGTTCTTCCCAATAAAAAATGGATTCTCAAAGACATCTCTCTGTCTTTTTTTTATGGGGCCAAAATTGGTATTTTGGGAAGTAATGGTTCGGGAAAAAGTACACTCCTCAAAATTATGGCCGGTGTTGAAGCGGGTTATTTAGGAGATATAACTTTTGCCAAAGGTTATTCTGTTGGTCTCTTAGAACAAGAACCTACGATGGATGGAGAAAAGACAGTCAAAGAGGTTGTTCAGGAAGGAGTGCAAGAAGTCGTCAACCTTTTAGCAGAATTTGATGATGTCAATGCACGTTTCGCTACAGAATTATCTGATGATGAAATGACCACACTTCTCGCTCGTCAGGGTGAATTACAAGATAAATTAGACTTAATGAATGCTTGGGATTTAGATTCCAGACTTGAACTAGCGATGGATTCTTTGCGCTGTCCTCCCGAAGAGACAAAAGTAAAGGTTCTCTCTGGTGGTGAGCGTCGCCGTGTGGCCCTTTGCCGCCTTTTACTCAGTGAACCTGATATTTTGCTTCTCGATGAGCCCACTAACCACTTAGACGCCGAGACGGTGTTTTGGCTCGAGCGGCATCTTCAAAATTATAAAGGGACAATTATCGCCGTAACCCATGATCGTTACTTCTTAGATAATGTGGCCGGTTGGATCTTAGAGCTCGATCGTGGAGAGGGGATTCCCTTTGAAGGTAATTATTCTTCTTGGCTTGAGCAAAAACAATCTCGCTTGGCCCGAGAAGAAAAAACAGAGAGTAAGCGTCAAAAGATGCTAGGACGAGAGCTTGAGTGGATTCGAAGTAATAGTAAGGCCCGTCACACAAAGAGCAAGGCGCGTATTGATAATTATTATAAAATGCTGGAAGACTCTAAAGAAAATAAGGCCGATGTCAACGATCTCGCTATCCCTGCCGGTCCTCGTTTGGGGGAAAATGTCATTGAAGCGCTGGGAATTTCTAAATGTTTCGACGATAAAATTCTCTATGAGAATTTAAATTTCAAACTGCCGGCCGGAGGAATTATTGGCGTCATTGGACCCAATGGTGCAGGAAAAAGTACGCTTTTTAAAATCATGACAGGAGAAGCAAAACCCGATGCGGGAGAGATTAAAATTGGCGAGACCGTCAAGATTTCTTATACAGATCAAAATAGAGATTTTGATGGAAAGAAAACTATTCTTGAAGTGATGAGTGAGGGGAAAGATTTTATCGAAGTAGCAGGGCGTACCATTAATGCTCGCGCTTATATTGGAAAATTTAATTTTGTCGGTGAAGATCAGAAAAAATTTATGAATCAACTCTCAGGTGGAGAGCGCAATCGCATTCACTTGGCCCAAACCCTCAAAGATGGTGGAAACGTCCTTCTTCTCGATGAGCCCACCAATGATCTCGACGTTCATACTTTACAGGCCCTGGAAAATGCTATTATGGATTTTGCCGGTTGTGTTGTGGTTATTAGCCATGATCGCTATTTCCTCGATCGCATCGCTACCCATATTTTGGCCTTTGAAGGTAATGGGGAAGTTGCTTGGTTTGAAGGAAACTGGTCACAATATGAAGAAGATCGTCAAAAGAGATTAGGCGAGGCGGCCTCAAGACCTCATCGAATGAGTTATAAAAAACTTACTCGAGATTAACTGTTCTTTATTATCTGTTCCTCTAAGTAAACCTTGCCTTGATGGTGGCCAATGACTTTGGCCATCTCTTTAACTTTCTTTTCTTTAATGGTGATAACAAACTGAATTTGTGAAGCAACAAGAGAGACGGCCTGCTCGTAATTGAAGCTAGGGTGTTCTTGCTCTGTGAGATAAAGGAAGCTCAAACGAGAAATGGCCTCTTGAGCATTTTTAGCATGGATGGTACTCATGATACCCGCATGACCTGAACTTGCTAAAAAGAGAAGAGGGATAACTTCTTTAGAGCGAATTTCACCTAAAATAATTCTCTTAGGCGACATGCGAAGAGCATAGTGACAAAGATCATAGAGAGTCTTCTCTTTTTGTCCGGAGCTCACAAGATGAGACCAAGAAGTTTCTTTGGAGCTAAGTTCTTGAGTGTCTTCTAAAATGAGATTGTTTTCCTCTGAAGGTAATTGATGGAGAAGTGTTTGCAGAAAGCTTGTTTTTCCATCACCTGTTCCACCGCAAATGAGAATATTTTCTCCTTTCAAGATGATTTCTTTTATGATTTTTTCTTCATCTTTTGAGAGAGAGAAATCACTCAAAGAGAGCTTTTTGGCCTGCAGCCTTCGAATATGAACTTGAGATTTTTTATTGGCCGTCAATGACTCATGAATAAAAGTATAGCGAAGATTTTCATTATTAAAAGGGACACAAAAAGAGACATAAGGTGAAGAGAAATTCCATTTTTGATCTCTCTGAGCACAAAATTCTTCACACTCTCGCTGGAACTCACAGGGATTCATTTCTGGTGGAAAAAAGAATCCTTTTTTTAGATGAGGCCCTTTTTCATCAATAAGGAGAAGATTGTTCGAGTCTTTAATAATAATTTCATTCCATGATTGAAGTTTTTGAAAGAGAAATTCTTCTTGCGGTTTTGGCCAAGGAATCATTGTATTTTCCTAATGGTAACAGTGGCAATAATACGGCGAAAGCTATTACTTTTACTGGAAGAGCGAAAAAGAGATCCTACTAGTGGAATCTTTGACAAAAGAAAAAGCGATTCTTCGTGCTCCGTTTCTCCCCAAATGCCAAGATCAAAAAGAAGATATTCTTTATTTAATTCTAAATGAAGAGATGATTTTTGACTGCTTTGGGAAATTTCTCCATTTTCATTGTGTCCTCCTTGCGAGAGAGACGTTTTATAGCGAAGAAGATAGCGAAGTCCTTGTCGTTTAAGATTGAGAAGAATTTTTAATCCATGAAATTTCCACTTGGTAATAATGTCGTCTTTACTTTTTTCCTGATAAGGCCTTTCTTGCCCCACAGAAAAACTGGCCTTTTGATTTAACTGGGTCACCACTTGAGGGTGTCCAAGAGTTTTAAGAAGATAATTCTCTTCTCCCATTTTAAAGGAATTATTTTCATAGAGGTTGATATGTTTTCCCGCCTGAAGAAGATCACTGAGTTGGCCCATGAGAGAACTGCTACCAAGGTTAAATTCCTCGCCATCACTGCGCTGAAATTGGTGAATTTTTGTTTCAATAAGATAATTTTCATTATTTAAAGGAGAAGGCATCAGGTAGAGAGGGCAGTGATAATTTTCTTCAATAATTTTTCTGAGTTTGGAGGGAAAATCATTGTGCTGAATTTCGCAGTGAAAGGTTAACTTGCTAGGGGAGCAGTGAAAATTGCTAATATTATAAGAGAGCAATAGCTCTGTGATTTCGGCCAAAAGATGGCGCTTGAGCTTCTTTGTGAGCTTGGCCAAAACATAGATATCTTTAGGGTATTTTTGTTTGAGTTTTTCTAGCAAGGTGAGATGCTCAAGGGATTGAACATACCCCTCCACCACAATACCAGGACCTTTTAGTGAAACCTTAAGATTAAGGGGTTTGAGAAGATCTATAAGCTGCATAAGCTTAAGTTGCCTGTTTTTGGAGATAATATAGAGAAAATAGCTCTTTTTCTCTCCACCCTTTTCCCAAATGATAACTTCAGAGACGCCAATTTTTTTTCCTTTTAAAAGGAGCTTGTTTTTTTGAGAAATGAGTTTGTAGCTCACTACATCTGGCCCTCCTACAGAAAAAGAACTCTCAGGGGCAAGAGAGAGCTCTATGTGCTCCCCTTTTGAAATAAAAAATGTTTCTTCCATGGCCTCACCAAAGGCATAAGGGGCCAAAAGAAGAAAAAGGGAGACGCAAAGGCGATTGACTTTTAAAGGCCTCTCGTTTACAAACAACCACTTCAGTAGTGAAAGTCCTCCATGGTGAGGGAATAAATTAAATTTATGTTTTCGGGAGCAAGTGATGGTTTCACGCACAAGAGTTACAAAAACAAAACGCGCTAATAAAACAAAGAGCATGGGGCGTGCTAGAAAAAGACAAAATATCAATAAAGGAACAACTCCAAAGTTTCCTATCCATCTTGAAAAAAAAGCTGAAGAAAAAAAATAATTTCTCACTGCTCTATTCCCTGTGAAAGATAAAAAGGTCCAAGAATTTTCTGGATCGTCTTTCCCTGTGCTTGTATCACGATAAATTTTTCTTTTTCTTCATTAAAACAAATCTCTAATAATGCCGAAAACTCTCGTTTGCAGGGATGTTTCGTCAGTGAGAGAGAAATAAGCTTTGAAGGTAGCTTATATCTTTCTTGAAGATGAAGATTAATCTCTTCCCATTTTTTCTTACTTAAAGATTTCATTTTTATTTCAACGGCCTTCAGTGAGGCCAAGAGAGATTCTGATGGGCCTATGAAAAGCAGCAAGAGGAAGAGAAAATTAAAAACTCTCATCGCGATTAAACTCCTTTTTTATACAAAGTGAATCTTTGTTCTTGGCCTGTCCCATTAAAAAGCAGAGTAAATTGCCAGATAAAATGAGAAGTAAAAGAAGCATCTTCTTTTTCTTCATCGGCGGTTGATTTGCTGGGAAATTTCTTTTTTGACATGGGTTATACTTGTGCGAATCACTCCACCAAGCTCCTTCATGGCCACAAGACAAAACATTCCAACAAGAGAAGTGACAATGACGTACTCAATCATGCTTTGACCTTCTGAATATTTCTTTTTTTTCATGTTTTTCCTTTTTAGAGAGGAAAATGCAAAAAAGAAAAGAAGAGATAAAAGGTAAGCTATTGAGAAGAGAGGGTTTTTTCCGCTATAAATACAAAAATTTCATAAGCGAGATGAAAAAAATGAAGTATAATCCTTAAAATGGAAGATAAAACTAAAATTATAATTTTTGAGCGCAAAGAAATTTTTCTCGTCTTTCTTTTCTTGGTGCTCTCCTCGGTACTCTCCTTTACTCTCGGTGTTCGCCTGGGTATCTCTCGCTCTTATGAAAGTGCAGGAATTACAGGTAGTGACATGAGACAGGTGGAACTCAAAAGCGAAGTAGAAGAGTCTCTGGAAGATATCATGGCCCAAAAGCAAGAGATGAAAATGCAAGAAGGGGCCAAAGGAAATGATGAAGAGAAAAAAGAAGTCGAAGATAAGGCCCTCCTCAAACTTCGTGAAGAATTTCATCGTTTAAATTTAGATAAAAAGAATAATGAGAGCGTAAAAGCAAAAGAGACCACAAAAAATACTGAAGCTGCAGAAGAATCACTTCTCACAGATGTCTCATCTTATCGCGGACGGCTAACAGTACAAGTTGGCTCTTATGAAGAAATTAAAGATGCCTTGCGCTTTGCAGAAGGATTTAAAGTTCGAGGCATGTCGCCCATTGTCTACAAAGTAGAGCGGGGCAACCAAAAAATCTGGTACCGTGTCGGAGTTGGTGTTTTTGAAACCTATGAAGAGGCCAAAAATTTTATCATTGAAGAAGATTCTGTCTTTAGTGGCCAAGACTACGTGATTTCAGAGATTCTCAATTAATCTTTCTTGCTATATAAAGCAGGAATGACAACAACAAAAAAAATAATCCCTCTAACGCTCGTAATGGCCGGAGGTCATGGAACTCGTTTTTGGCCAGAATCCACAAAAGAGCACCCCAAACAATACCTTAAACTCACAGGAGATTTAAGCTTATTGCAAAAAACATGGCGGCGTCTTGACGGTGTTATTCCTTTTGAGAACCGTTATCTTGTCACTATTCAAGAACAAAAAAACTTAGCGCAACTTCATTCCATGAATCATCTTTTGCAGGAAAATATTCTCTTTGAACCCTCTTCTCGCAACACCGCCGCTTGCCTTCTGCTTGCCTTAGCGGCCATGGAAAATCAATACGAAGATCTTAAAAATAGCGTTCTGGTACTTCTTCCCGCCGATCATGTGATTTTAAATGAAGAGGCCTTTAAAAACTCCCTCAATGAGGCCATTACATCGGCCGCTCAATACCAAAAAATTATTACACTGGGAATTCGGCCTTATTTCCCTCACACAGGATACGGCTACATTAAAAAATCATTACAAGGACCCATTGCAGATAATCTTTTTGAAGTAGAGCGCTTTGTAGAAAAACCCGATTTTATTAAAGCACAGCAGTACCTCACAGAGGGAAGCTATTTTTGGAATTCAGGTATGTTTGTGGCGCCTTTGGCCGTTTGGCTAGAAGAGCTTAAAATACATGCACCAGAGCTTATGAAGCACTATGCTCCCTTTAAAGAGCTTATTAAAAAGAAAGAAGACAGAAAACTGGCGGCCCTCTATCAAAAACTTCCTTCTATCTCCCTTGATTATGCCTTAATGGAGAAATCAAAAGAAATTTACCTGCAAGAAGCAAGCTTTGACTGGAACGATTTAGGCTCTTGGGATGCCCTCGAATCAGTTTGCGATAAAATTGATAACAATGTGATGGTCTCTTCTAATAGTCGCTATTATTTCAAAGAATCAAAAGGCAATATTATCTCTACTGAAGATGGAAAGTTTGTAGGCCTTATTAATGTTCAGGATATGATTGTTATTTCAAATGATAAGTGTTTATTGGTATTGCCTAAAAAAGATGCTCAGCGGATTAAAGACGTCGTAGATTTTTTAAAATCTTCTCCCGGTGATTACGAAGACTTGCTTTAGCTTTTACT
>CALDHR010000091.1 GCA_937898585.1 uncultured Oligoflexia bacterium | reverse complement strand
TTGAAAAATAAGGGGGGCAGCGGCAAGATTTTTTGCCGTAATCAAGCATCCTTCTCCAAAAATTTCTCCTATTCGTTTTCTATGTTTGCGATCTTTTTTTAAAAGCAGCTGTATCTCTTTAGGGGAGAGCGAGTGCTGGTGAAAGTTTTGTCTCATCTCTTGATCGGAAGACAAGAGCAGCTGAATTTCTTCACTTCTTTTTTTTAATTTCGGGGGATCATCTTTACAGGGGATGTAGTTTTTTCCTTTGGCCGTGAGATGAAGAGCAATAAGTGTTATTGCGAAAAGAGGTAATTTCATATAGTCCATTGAGTTACATGAGGTGTAGTGAAATGACAAAATTTTTCTTTTTTTTCTTTTTTTTATCGAATGTTCTTTTAAGCAAAGAGTATCTTCTTGAAGTTGAAGGGATGAGCTGTGCAAAGTGTGCAGAGAATCTCGAGACGAAGCTCAAGCGTCTTTCGCGTGTTGAAAGTGCAAAGGCCACTTTTGAGGGGCAAAAGGCCACTATCAAAACAAAAAACGATCTCATCTTAACAGAAAAAAATCTTACGATATTACTTAAGCAATCAAAACTGACATTTAAGTCTCTTAAGGAAATATCGACAAAAGGAGTTCTTTGATGAAAAAATTCTTTTTTTTCTTTTCTCTTCTCGCTTCCCTCTCTTCTTATTCGGCCTCGTATATTTTGCAAAGTCCTGCTTCGAGTATGACAGAAGTGCGCTTTAGAATTGGTTATACTTTTGGAACTCATCGCGGGGAAGCGCAAGAGATGACAGGGGAGTTATCTGTGAATGAAGCAGATTTAGCTCAAGTTCGCGGTAGCTTTTTTGTTCCTATTGATTCTCTTAATACAGATCATCCTGTTAGAGATTGTCATCTTCGAGAGTCTTTGGGGCTTGATTACAATGTTTCCCATTTTCCTAAAGAGCATGTTTGCATTAAAGGAACAAGTCTGCCTGAGAGCGGCGTTGACTCTATGGTCTTTCCCTTTGTTTCTTTTACTATTACCAGTGTTGTGCATGAAAAAGGCGATCTTTTATCAAAGCGTGGCGCTAAATTAAGGGTAACAGGTATTTGGAATATTCACGGAAAAGATGTCACTCAAGAGATGGATGTTTTTTTAAAAAAAGAGACGAGCGGTGAGTATGTTTTAGAGGGAGTATCGAAGGCAACACTTCATTTGAAGGACTTTGGTATTATTGTTAAAGATGCAAAAAAAGGACCTATTACCATTAAGGCCAGTGACAAAATCTATCTTAATCTAAAACTTGTTTTTAAATAGAGGACAATTTTATGTATAAAGATCGGAAGAGCGGT
>CALDHR010000090.1 GCA_937898585.1 uncultured Oligoflexia bacterium | reverse complement strand
CATGTTATTTCTCAGCTGATAGAGTTTGCTCAAAAAGCGAATATTTTGCTTGTTAGTGAGCTTGTAAGAGGAATTATCTTTGCAAAGATTCCAGATATCCCAAGGATCTTTATCGGAAGTTAAAATCATTGCTAAGGTGAGATAAACCGTCAAATCGGATTCATGAGAATCCCCCATGAGGGCCAAGTGATTGGGGACTCCCGTCATGAGTAAAATATTGACGAGATGATCGAACTTGTAAAATCCTTGAATCTTAACATCTTTAGACGCAAAAATATTGCCCAGAGGATTGAGAATAAGGCGGTAATCTTTGAGAAAAATTTCAGCGCCGTAAATTCCATTTTGATAGAGCCAATCGCGGATAGATTCTTCATAAAAATGAGGGCTGGCCGTTAAAATAAAGGGAGTGAATCGACGCTCTAAATATCCCTTAAAGAGCTGAAGGCTCGCTTCAACTTTAGGAAACTGATCGAGAGAAGAAGTCAGCGATCGATAGATTTCTTTGGTGGTGCTGTAGCGAGTGTCTACTAATGTTTTATCAAAATCAGAGATAACAATACTGCTTTCTGCTTGAAACCCAATGCGAACAGGAAGAAAACTTCCCATGAGGAGTTCAAGAGCTTTTCTATAGCTGATTTCATAGACATCAACATGGGTGATGTCACCTTCGCCTTCTGGTTCCGGATGAGGAATCCGGATATTAAAATTTCCATAGATATCGGAGTCAACTTTCTTCTCATAGCAATTGTTTTTCGTATAAATATTAATCTTCAACTTGAACTGCTTTGAGCGAAGAAGAGAGAGGGCCTCTACAGGACGGGTTGGTGATAGGACGGGATCTTTTTCTTTTTGCTGCGTATCTTCGATTTTTTTCAATGACACACTTGTTCTCATGGAAAGAGAACTAGGTGTTTCAATAATACAAAAGTGGGTGATAAATGGGCGAAGCATGAGGACTTATAGCTCGACTGCTTTTTTAAGTCAAAGAACTTCAAAAAGAGAGGTGAAATGTCACTGGCCCATCGTTAACAAGAGAGACTTTCATGTCAGCGCCAAAAGATCCTTTTTTTACGGGGCGGGTGGATTCTT
>CALDHR010000089.1 GCA_937898585.1 uncultured Oligoflexia bacterium | reverse complement strand
TTTTGAGCAGGAATTAATGGCCTTGCGTACCAACTCTTTTTCTTCCCTCTCAATTCGAAAAGTCTCTTCAAGAAGCTCCCATGGAGCAATATAGAGTCTGTTTTTCTCTAAATCATCTTTAAAACTCAGATAATAAGCGGCAAGCTGAAGTCCATATTCTGATTTATTTTTTCGCCCATATAGAGGATCTCCCAAGATAGGATAAGAAAGTGAAGAGAGATGTTTTCTAATTTGATGGCGTTTTCCTGTAATGAGGCGAACAAGCACGAGATCTTCTGTAATAAAAAAGAACTCTGTAACACACATCTTATCTTCGAGAGGTTTTTCAATGCGTTGCCACTCACCAAGGGGATAATTTTTTGCACGATTTTCTTTGACGACGCGAGCAAGATAATATTTTTCAATTTTTCGCTCACTGAAGAGCTGCGAGAGGAATTTGGCCATTCGCTTATTAAAGGCCAAAAGGATAAGCCCCATTGTCTCAAAATCAAGACGATGAACAAGGTGAACTTCTTGCTTCCTTCTGCGAAAGAATCCTTCCATGGAGTAAAGGTCCCCAAAGCGAGTTCCTTGAACATGAACGGAAGAAGGTTTGTAATAGCAGCCATAACCCGATCGTTGCGTAAAAAGCTGCTGGACACCTTCTAGGCGCTCTTTAAAATAATCGCCTTTTTCACCCAAAAGATCGAGGTCTATATAGGCCTCTACTTTATCACCAGAACGAAGTTCTATGTCGTTTCGGCGAACGCGGCGAGGGGTATTTTTTTTAGTTTTGGACTGGGTTGTTAGCCAGACTCCGCCAAGCTTAATGACTTTTTTTAGCTGTTCTTTACTTAAAGAAGAGAGTTCTTTTTGAGTATTGAGAAAATCAATAATTTTTACTGATTCACTTGCGAGGTATTCTGTTTGTAGATGAAGTTGGCCCTTTCCCATCATTTAAACCTTTCATTTGTTTAAGGGGTAAAGGGCCAACATAAAGGAGGAATGAAAAACTATCTACACTAAATCCCTAGCTGAGAGATAAAGACTACATAATTTACAAAAAGAGAGGCGGTAAATTCTTTTTCTTCACCTTCCATCTCAAATTCATCTTTTACCAAATTTGATAGACCATCGAGGTATACCTGAAGCGCCTCTTGAAATTCTTCAATATTTGCTTCACTTTCATTGCTAAAATCGGGAACAATGTTTTTGGGGACACCGTAGCCTTGATCTTTATGATCTTCTTCTACGTTTTTCACCATGGCCTTAAATTTTTTCTCGGCCTCAATAATAACTTCCTCTTCGGGAGTGTGTTTTCTTTTAGCGTTTTTAATTTCAGTAAAGCGAGCGCTCACCAGCTTCATCTTCTCAAAGGCGTGCTTTTGATAAATTGAATATTCAAAATTATAGTAATTAATGAGAAAGTCATGAATTTGCAGCTTTCTTGTTGCTGACATGCTCTCTAAATCAACAGTTAAAGTATCTAGCTGCTTTTTACTTTCTTCGTAGTATCTAACTCGCTGATCTGTAGGAAGAGAGATATATGTTTTTAAGTCAATTTTTTCACCATCAAAAAGAGTGATTCCCAATTCATCGGCAATTCTCTCTAGTTCGTTGTAGCGATATTTCATATTTCGTGTACTTGAGCCAAAAACAAAAGGACCACCTTGCTCTTCTTTGTTTTCGCTCAAATAATCTTTATCCATTAATTTACGCTTAAAAAAAGAATTCAAAATACCAAGAGGAGATCTGACATCTACCTTGTGAACTCTTTTATCATCTGTTGTTCCCTTCATAAGATTGACAACGGCAGTGGCACAGTTAGCGTTAATAAAGCGATATTTTTCGCGATAAAAAAGCATCTGTCGTGAGAGAGAAACAAACATCTCAACACTGCGGTTAATTTCCGCACGTTCTTCTTCACTCTTTTCTTTCAAATTAGAGCGATCATAGATAGAGATAGGAAAAGAGAAAACCTTTCTATCTTCACCAATACTGTATTTTTCAATACTCTCGCTAAAGCCAGAATAACTCATAACCATAGGGTAAGCGGTAAAGATTCCAATCCCTTTTAAAGGGTTGATGGAACCATTTACATCTCCTCCAAAACTAAGAACGATGTCGTCGTCTGTGTTTTCAAGGCAATTCTCGTCAGAAGGTTCAACATTTTTGGGACACATAACAATGCGAACCATAGCGTGACCTAGCTTACTGACAACATCCATAAAGTTTTTGCCTTTCTTATTAAGCTCGCGATTAATTTTTCCAGCAAAGAGGTAATGGATTTGATAAACTCTTTTAGGGTCTAAGTCTGCTTGAACGGGTTTCAAGCTTAAATCACTATCAAGACTGATGTAGTAAACTTCATTTAATCTATCACAATCAACTTTCTTATAAGGAATGTATCCTTCAAAAAAATCTTCAAGAAACATATAGT
>CALDHR010000088.1 GCA_937898585.1 uncultured Oligoflexia bacterium | reverse complement strand
TATTATTTTCGTCGCTCTGAGATGTGTTGGTGTAGAGATGTTTTTTCCCCATATGATCTTCCAGATGAACTCTTAGCGTCACTTTCTCTTTTGGCCCATCAGTCTTTCCTTTAATAATCGCTCCTTTTACAAAGCGAAACAATTTATAGACGGAAAAGAGCTTTTCTCTTCCCCCATCGATAGGATTTTGTAGAGGTGAATTGTAAATAAGCTGAGCAAAATCAAGGGCCTTCGCTTTTGGATTCTCTGATCCGTTGTAGTAGTAAAGACGCATCTGAAAGGCCTGATAATAATCTGCTGTTGCTACCTTGTTTTCATCGAAGAGTTTTTTGTCTAAATTTGCCAATTTACTGTAATATTCAATTTCGATAGGAGAAGGGTAGCGCAGAAGAAAATATTGAATTTTTTTGGCCGCTAACTTTTCTTTGATTTTATTAATATCACTTTCGTAAACCAAATGGGCGTAATCAATATTGCTCTGTTTGTAAGATTTTGTGACACCAAAAGGATTCACCGTAATGGCCCTATCACCTTTGGAATTAATTTGATGGGCCTCATCGCGAGAGCTGAGAATACTATAATCATGCTTATTGGGTGTATGCAGATAGATAAAGTTCATGATGTTTTCCATCTCTGAACTGACAAGACTTCCCCCGCGAAAATAAAAAAACTCACGATGACAACCTCAATTTTCCTGAATCTGGCCATATTCCTTGGCCAGGCGGTCATACGCTTCTTCTTGCTAGCTTTATGAAGATCTTAAATTTTATCGAAGGTGGAATTTTTTTCATCAAAGATAACAGTTTTGAAAATCGTATTTCCATTTACAATCTCATCATCTCAATGCTCACAGTGTTAACTCTTTTTTTCTTCTTTAAGAAGAAAACTCTCATCCCGGCCCTTCTTCTCGCCATTGCGCCTATTCATATTCTTTATGGCAAACTGGGAAATATAGACCATCACGCCACAGTTGCCCTCGTGATTTTGCTTTATCTTTTAATGCTCAAAGAAAAGAAAAGTCTCTGGGCAGGTATCATTCTCTCCTTTGGTCATTATATTTATTCAGGGATGATTTTAATTGTCTTCTTAACTATTTTGGCGGGAGTCTTCTCGCGAGATGTAAGAAATGACCACCAAATAAAGCTATTTTCTCTCACAACTCTTCTGAACTTTGTGCTACTTTTTTATGCCGGAACTCCTGAGTTTCGCTGGACGCTTGAGTTTGGAATGCTCTCTATTTTGCATGTTTTAGTTCCCGCTCTTGGGTTAATAAATATTATTCTTAAACAGAAGACCCCTCCTCTCTTCTATCGCTTCACTCTGCTTTTGGGTGGCGCAGTAGGATTTTTCTTCTTTCACGAAAAATTCTTCTCAGCTCTCGACTATGTTTTGGGAAAAAGTTGGTTTCTTCCCATTATCTCTGAAGCGCAATCTGTCTACAAAAATCTTCCCTTTCTCTTGGCCTTCACTCAAATAGGCCCTTTGAGTTTTCTGGCGCCTCTTATCACGATTTTTCTTCTCATAAAGAGCGAAAAATCTTTTACCCAACTAACTCTTCTTTTCACCATTCTAAGTTTTTCAATTTTAGGTCA
>CALDHR010000087.1 GCA_937898585.1 uncultured Oligoflexia bacterium | reverse complement strand
AGAGCTTGAAGGGATGGAAGATCTCATTGCTCAAAAAGAGAGCGAGTTAGAAAAATTAGAAGTAAAGCTCCAGAGCAATGAAGTGACAAGTGATGGAAAAAAGCTTTTAAGTGTCACTCAAGAGATGGGAAAATTGCAAAAAAAAATTGAAGGGCTCTATGAGCGCTGGGATTATTTAACGAAGGAATAAACTTAAGATGAGTTATAATTTATTTTTTGATGTGGAAACGACAGGTCTTCCTAAAAACTATAAAAAACCTTATACGGATTTGGCCAATTGGCCTCACATCGTCCAGCTTTCTTGGATTGTGGCCTCGCTTGATGGAACAGTTATCAAAGAAGTCGATAGGATCATTAAAGTAGATTTTCCTATTCCTGAGCAGGCCTCGAGAGTTCATGGAATTACCAATGAAATAAGTCTTCAAAAAGGCGTTCCTCTTAAAGATGTTTTAGAAGAGTTTCTCTCTGATTTACCCGAGGCCGTTAAACTCATCGGTCATAATTTAAGTTTTGATTTTACTATTTTGCAATCAGAACTTCTTCGCTGTAACCTCAATCCCGAGATTCAAAAAAACCAATTTTGCACCATGAAGAGTAGTACTGATTATTGCCGTCTTCCGGGACCTTATGGTTTTAAGTGGCCAAAACTCGAAGAAGTCTATCAAATCTGTTTCAATGAAGTGCTGGAAAATGCGCATAATGCTCTTATTGATGTTCGCGCTACCGCGAGAGTTTACTATGAACTCAAAAAGCGGGCCGTCTTTTCTTAAGAAGGAAGAGGAGAAGAGGCCTTCAAGAGGCGATTCCAGACAGAGGCCCAAAGAGGATCTTCTTGATATTCTTGGAGGGGTCTTTTTTTTATCCACAAATAAGATTTTTGACTCTCTTCTCCTTCGCGCAAAAGAGCATACAACTGTTCGGCCGCTTCGGCCGCCTTCATGGGAAGCTTGATCTCATGGCCGTCATCATCACCTTCATCAATGAGATAGAGAGGAATTCTCGGAGCATAATGAGATTCCATTGTTCCAGGGGCCTGAAGAGAGGAGAATTGCTCTTCAATACTTATATTGAGATGGGGAAATTTTATTATTTCTTTTTCAATCATGCTTGCCGTAAGAGGGCCTGGTCGGTGCAGAATAATTTTTGCTTTTTTGGGGCTAATTTCTTGAAACTCTAAAATAGTTGATTCGATTCCTTGTGTGCAAGGGCCGCCATCCACAATGGGAATAGTTCCCTTAAATTCTTTTTCCACATGCTCAAAGGTCGTTGGGCTAGTGTGACCAAAGAGATTCGCGCTGGGTGCCACGAGAGGGATATTTAACTTTTGGAGGATTTCTAGGGCCACGGGGTGAGAAGGCATCCTGATGGCCACCTTGAGAGAGTTTGCCGTCACAATGTCTAAGACACTCTTTTTTTTGTAGGCCAAAAGAGTCAGTGGCCCTGGCCAAAATTCATCCATAAGGTGAAGAAGAAAAGGATGAGGTGATTTGATGAGCTCTTTGACTTGGTCTCGGTGGCCCACATGAACAATCAAAGGGTCAGATTTTGGCCGTTTTTTTTCTGCAAAGATTTTCTCAATGGCCACTTCATCATCATAGCGAGCAGCAAGCCCGTAGACGGTCTCGGTGGGGATAGCGACAACATGATGGTTATTGAGAAGAAAAAGGGCCTCAGGGATATTTATTTTGCTCATGGGCCCAGTGTTTGCTGAAGAAGAAAAAAATTCAAGAATTAAATTTCATCAAGATGACAGA
>CALDHR010000086.1 GCA_937898585.1 uncultured Oligoflexia bacterium | reverse complement strand
CTTTTTCAATAAACTTTTTTTCTCCGTAAAATTCATGGTTCTTTTCTCGAAAGATAGAGGCGTGGTGGGCCAAAAAACTACTAAAGAAAAGAATGACGGCCACTTTGGAGAGAAGGTTTTTTCTTTGATAGGAAAAGACGAGTCCGTAAAAAAGATAGGGAAAAATGAAAAGTAATGGACCACCGAGAGCGCGGCGCGAAGAGTAAGTAAGAAGAAAGTAGTAATAAGAGCAAGAAAGAATATAGAGCAAAATAAGAGGCGCATGTTTTTTAATGGTTTCTTTTTTATGACAACAGATCATGAAGAGAAGAGAAAGAAAATAGAGACCGCCCGTAAGATAGCGAACTTTATAGTAATCATGAAAAAAACTCATGGAGATCATTTGCCAAAACTGATCATTGTTAAAACCAAAAACATAGCTGTTTGAAATACTGGGGATATTTGCTGTGAGATTTTGGTGAATAAAGAATTTCACAAGCACAATCGTCAAAAGAGATGATCCCATAAAGATAACGATTTCTTTAAGCTTTCTCTTGAAAGGAAGAGGGCGCGTCCACCAATAAGTGATTTCAATCATCATGGCCATGGGAACGAGGGACTCATAGGCAAGAAGGCCCATGACGAGACCTAGAAGATTAAAGAGTCGGTAATGAAAGGGAATGATTGTTTTTTTGTGTGAGAGGTAAAAAATAAAACTCATGACAAAAAAAACAGAATAGAGAGTCATGACAGTGGGAAAGAGAAGCCATTCATAATTATTAAGGCCAAAGACAGAGACGAGAGGGGCCAGATAGAAAAGATTATTTTGCTCTTTTGTTGTTTCAGTAAAGAATGTTTTTGCGTATAAAAGATAAGCGCCGTAAGAGAGCATCCAGAAGAAAAAAGTGGCCATTTGAAAGTTGATTTTAAAGAGTTCAAAAAGATATTCGCTGCCCAGTCCTTGAAAAATAAAACGCAAATAGTATTGCTCTAAAAAGGCCGAAAGATTGTGGGTTTCACCGGCATACAATCTTTCAAAATCATCGGCCATAAAAGGAATAGGCAGAAAGTGAGAGGCCAGAAGAAGAAAAAAAACAGAGAAAATAAAAAAAAGAAGACTTCTGTTATTCGCCATAAGAAGGACGTCGATTAAACTGCGGGCGCCGGCCATGCTGAGAATGTTCCGCTTCAAAAGGCCGAGGAGATTTTTTAAAATTAAAAACGGTCTTCCAAGGAGAGAGAACGACTTGATGATTAATTTGGGCCCGCTTTAAACAGCGATTAATCATCTGTTCCAGCGAGTAGAGGTCGAGTTTTTTTCTTAGACCACTGTCGTGAGAAATTTTGCGATTACCGTAGTTACTATTACCATTTCCATTATGACTGTTGTTCTCTATGGCACTAAAAATAAAATCATCTTGATTGATGAAAATACCTTCTGCCGAACAAAGATGAAAATAGGTCTCAATGGCCTTCTTTACAGGAAAATGCAGAGGAAGCTTTCGCGGCATCCCTTCTTTTGAAGGAATCACTAAATTATTATAACGACCCGATCGCTCAATTTGATTGCGGCGCAAATTAACAAAATCCATTGGGCGCAGCGGAAGATTCACCATCAATGTCATGATGGCCTTTTGAGAGGCACCTGCAAGAGTTGTATCATCGATAGAGTCTAAAATAAGTAGCTTCGTCTCTTCTGTTAATTCAAAGTTTTTTTTGTTTTGAGGAGAAACATGAGGAGAATTGCCATTAGAATTAGATTTTTTCTTCACGATGCGATTGGGGTCAAGAAGCACGTGCGCAGGATTGACTTTGATATGACCCTTTTTAGCGAGATAAGCAAAAAAACGGCCAACATTGCCAAACTTATTGCGAACTTCGCGCGGTCGCTCTTCTTTCTCGCGCGGATTAAAATCAATGCTTTCATTGCCTGGTTCAGGTGCCTCAGGAGCAAAAAGAGCAGTAATATGATCGCGGTAACGAGTCATCATCTCGGGTGTTAAGAGGGATAATTCACTACAATTGAGAAAAGAAAACAATTCACTAAGATCTTTAGCAAGGGCCTCTTTTATATATTTTGAAGGAATGTTTTTGCTATATTCGGCCAAAACTTCCGTAAATGAACCATTGAGGAGAGAGACATCATTAAAGTTCGTCATGATTTAATAAACCTTAAAATTTATGGGGCGATATAAACTTCAATATCACGCTTAAGTTCATCTTGCAAAATAGATCGAATGGCCGAAAGTGTTCCCGACGTAGAGCTAGGGCATGTCCCACAGGCGCCTTGGTAGCGGATAATGAGGACATCATCCTTTAAATCAACACAAACAACATCACCGCCATCAGCCTGAAGACCCGGACGAATAGTTCTATCCAGCACTTCCTCTACTTCGAGAAGTTCCGGCGGAAGATTTTTTCGCCTCTCTGCTTCAGGATCATCCACTTTAAAATCAGGGTTATGGGCCGGCGCAAATTTTTTCAGGCAAGACTCAATGGCCTCTTCCAATTCATTCCATTCTATAAAATTAAACTTCGTAATGGTAACACTATTTTGAAAAAAATGAAGATTATCCACGCCGCGCAATTTAAAAAGCTCTAAGGCCAAAGGATTATCTTCGCACTCCGTTGTCGAACGGTAGGTTACTTTGCCTTCATTCTTTAGAGGAATGTCTAACATAAACTTTAAAGCATTGGGGTTCGGTGTAGGGAGAATGTTAATTTCAAGTTCTGTTGCTGTCATATAATTACTCTGTCTTAATAATGTTGTCTGCACTGTTATTATCGAGGATGCTTTTTGTTGTATGAAGGCCAAGCCCTGCACATTTTACGCGCGCAGGATATTGCCAAATACCTGAAAAAACTTTGAGCTTTCCCAGAAGAGGGAGAGTTTCGAGATCACAATTCTTTTTTGTCAAAAGTTCTTGATATTGCCCCAAAATCTCTTGGGCCTCTTGAAGGTTTTTTCCCTTAAGACGCGTCGTGAGAAGTGACATGGATGCCTTGGAAATAGCGCATCCCTCTCCCGTAAACGTAATCTCTTCGATGGTATCGCTGCTCTTATTTATTTTAAGGTAGACAAAAAGATGATCGCCGCAAACAGGATTGAGCCCCTCTTTTTCATGCGTAGCATCTTCTAGTTTGCGAAAATTTTGAGGGTGTTTGTTGTGATGGAGGATCATGTCCTGGTAAAGATCGTTCATGCAAA
>CALDHR010000085.1 GCA_937898585.1 uncultured Oligoflexia bacterium | reverse complement strand
CATTTTAAAGATAATAAAAAAGGAGGGTGGCGATAAAGAAGCGATAGACCATAAAAACCCAAGGTCCCATACGCTGAAAGATTTTAATGAAAAAATGAATAGCGGCGATCCCTACCACAAACGAAACAAAGATCCCCAAAAGTGATGGACCCACCATCGACAAAATTTCTGAATACATCTTCTCGCTCTTTAACAGGCCTTCAATATCAACACCCTTAAAGAACTCCCGCCCCTTCATCACAAGGCCGGCAAAAATCATCGGAAGAGAAAGTAAAAAAGAAAAATGAGTGGCCTCTGCACGCGAAAGATTCATAAACCGCGCCGCCGTCAATGTCGCCCCAGATCGACTCACACCCGGAAAAACGGCCAGGGCCTGAGCAAGTCCGATGACAAAACCTTTCTTAAGTAACAACCGTTTCTCCGTCTGAAACCCTTCCGAAAAAGGAGAGAGAGTGCAGTACTTATCAGCAAGAAACAAAAGCAACCCAAAAAAAGCAAAATTAAAGGCCATAATTTTGGGATGCGCCCGCACAAAACCATTACCCTCTTGAAAGAAAAAAACAAATCCCACCGTCACCAGCGTTGTAAAAATACAGTTGCGCAAAAAAGGCAAATCCTTATCTCGATAACTCATCTTATTAACAAAAATAAAAGGAAGTTTGAAAAAAAGGCGCTTCAGCCATGCCCAATAATAGACAATCACACTGAGGGCCGTCCCTACATGCATCAGGATATCAAAAAAAACACCCGGATCTTCCACGCTTAGGATATGAGGCAAAATGGCCAAATGCCCTGAGCTACTCACCGGCAAAAACTCAGTAAGCCCCTGAATAAGACCATAAATAAATGCTGAAAAATAACTCATGGACCAACCAATGTTTATGGATATCTATTCTTGCGGTAAATCTTCGCCATCATCATCTTGAAGAAAGGCCCCCTTCGTCTGAACTAATTGCAACATTAGCATCAAACGCGTTCGCCCTTCCTCATAAGTCTCACTCTTATCAAGGAGCTTGCTAATTGTCATCACCTGCTGAAGATTATCGGTAAAAAGTTGTATCTCTTCATCGGGAAGGTTTCGAAGATCAAAACGCTCTTCGAGAATGTTCGTATAAAGCCTCAATCCCTCCTGCATTAATTGCTGGCGCTCTTCACTCTCTGTTGCCAATGGAAAATTATCACTCCACTTAATCATCCTGTTTTCAAGAGAATCGCCTTCATAGGGCCCTCCAAACTGAAAATAAGTCTGAAGAAGATTTTTAACATCTTCGCGCTCAATATTTCCCGTTATCTTATAGAGGTAAGATTTATCTGTTAAGTTAAACAGCAAAAGAAGATGTGATTGCTTATCTGACGCCGAGGGTGTCGCTGAATACAAAAGCGATCCTACTTTTTCATCTAGTGTAAAAAAATCAAAGTGAGAATTGGCCCAAAAAGAAAAAGAAAATTCTTTTTTCCAACTCTCCTTAAGTCTGAAATAAAGAGATGAGAAAAGAATTTCCTGAGCTGTCTTCTTCTCTCCCTTAAAAACAGGGGCCATGAAACGAAAAAACTCGCTATAGTGTTGTTCTGTAGGCGCTTCTCCTCCTAGGTATCTCATGAGATTAGGATAGAGATACATC
>CALDHR010000084.1 GCA_937898585.1 uncultured Oligoflexia bacterium | reverse complement strand
ACCGCGCTTTACGCCTCTAATGTAGTTTGTCGGAATACTCCCTATCACCAAGTTTTTGGCCAGCACAGTTTCAAAACTGATGTAGGCATCTTGGTTTATCTTACAAAATAAAACATTAATATCAGCTTGAGGTGTTAAGTAGAGGCCTTTTGTAAAGCGCTTGATAACTCCAAACGAAATCAGCTTTTTTATCTCTCGATAAAACTGCACTTTGCTTTTTGCCATGAAAATGGCACGCAGATCGTTTTCTGTAAAAACTCCTTTGTGAAGCTTTTCAAACGGAGAGAGTAAGTGTTGTATTTGCTCTTTTTTCATATAGACACTTAGTATACGACATTATATACTAAGCGTCTATATGAAATATCAGTAAATAAAACGACTTCGATAGTGAGGCTCCGGCATAGGACAAACATCCAACCTTCCAAACATCTTAAAGCGAAGAAGCGAGATAATTTCATAACCAAAGTCGCGGATAAAAAAGGGAATGAGAAACAAAATCAATCCCCACAATTTCCACACGCCGCCAAGATTAGAGAGAATTTCAATAATGGCGCGCGATTTGTTATAAAAAACACCATCCTGAAGAAAGAGAATCGTTGTAAACTCTCCTTCATTGGCCGGTTTCAAAGAACTAGGCAGATGCTCTTTGGCAAAATCTGAGTGCAAAGAGGTGAATTTAAGAAGCCCTTTCTTGTCGTGCTTAAGGGCAAATTTCACACTCCCATGGCACAAACCACAGTGACCATCAAAAAAGACTATTTTATTTGGTTTTTCACTCATGAATTTTTCCTTTTTATTTTTTTCCCTACACCGATAAAAGAAAAATGAAAACCAACATTATCATTTTTCTTTTCCTTCTTGCACCCTTAATTGCCAAAGGTGACTTTTCCATGCGGGCCATTTATGGCACCGATGATCGCATCGATTTCTACGATATGGAATATCCCTGGCGCGACATCAGCTCCAACGTCGTGGCCCTCATCTCAAAAGACGATTTAAAATACGATAGTGAGCGACGAAGCTATGTCTTCATCTCCCCTCGTACCCTCCAAAAAGATCAAAATTACTGCTCTGATGAACGCTTTGCTCAACAAATTGTCAAACCCTACTGCTCAGGAATTTTGCTGGATGAATCAACTGTTCTCACTGCTGGCCATTGCCTGATGGCCCTTCGCCGCGACCCACAAAAAGATTGTAAGCAAATGTACATTGTCCGCAATTTCAAGATGCTAGAAGAAAATTATGGAAAAATGCATTTTGATCCCAGTGAAGTCTTCGAATGCGCGTCTGTCAAAAAACATACTTTCAATCCACAAGAAAAAATTGATTACAGTGTCATCAATCTCAATCGCCGAACAGAAATTGAGCATCCTCTTAAAATTGACCGTACCACTCCTATGCTAGGTCAAAAGGTGGTGGTTATAGGACATCCCTACGGGCTTCCTCTTAAACTCTCAAATAATGCGCGGATAGTGGCCTCATCCATATCTTCAAA
>CALDHR010000083.1 GCA_937898585.1 uncultured Oligoflexia bacterium | reverse complement strand
AAGAAAAGCGATGCATTAAAAGTCCTTTGTTGCAAAAGTCAAAAAGGCATTATTTTATTTACTCTAGTTTTCTGGGCTAATCAAAAAAAATTATTTCACTTTTCTCTTTCTCTCTTTTCTCCCTTCTTCTTGCAGGATAAATCTTCCTTAGGTATACCCATCTAAAGACATAATTCTTCAAATCAATTTATCATTCTAAGGAGTAGTTAAATGACGACACATCAATTGCCTGAATTGCCTTATTCAAAAGATGCTCTCGCGCCGCATATCTCTGCAGAGACACTTGAGTTTCATTATGGAAAACATCATCAAAGTTATGTCACAAACCTCAACAATCTTATTCCCGGAACAGAGTTTGAATCTCTTAGTCTCGAAGATATTGTTAAGAAGGCCTCTGGTGGTATTTTTAATAATGCTGCTCAAATTTGGAATCACACTTTTTACTGGAACTCTCTTTCACCTAAAGGTGGATCAGCGCCAAGTGGAAATATTGCTTCCCTGATTGATCGCGACTTTGGAAGCTTTGCTTCTTTCAAAGAGGCCTTCACTAAAACGGCCGTTACAACTTTTGGTTCAGGTTGGGCCTGGCTTGTTCAGAACAAGGAAGGAAAGTTGGAACTTGTAAGCACGAGTAATGCAGGTTGTCCTCTTACGGAAGGTAAGACACCTCTACTTACTTGTGATGTATGGGAGCATGCTTATTATATTGATTTTCGCAATGCTCGCCCTAAATACGTCGAGGCCTTCTGGAATCTCGTTAATTGGGACTTTGCCAACAAAAACCTCAAAAGTTAATTTTATCTGTTTAGGAGGTGAGCTCTTTTGCTTCACCTCCTCCCTCCAATCGCCTATTTTGTATACATTTAAAATGAGTCCTTATATATATAGGGCCAAGGACCTTTGATATTAATCAAGGCCATCTCAATAAAATTGAAGTAGACAAAGTGAGAGAAGCTCATGAGTACATTTGACATCATTTATACCTTTTTTGGCGGTCTTGGTATTTTCTTTTATGGAATGAAAAGCATGTCTGATGCTCTTCAGGCCGTGGCCGGTGATGTCATTCAAAGAATTATTAATTCTCTTACCTCAAACCGCGTTTTTGCTATTTTAGTAGGTGTCTTTGTCACCATGATTGTCCAAAGCTCCTCTATTACGACAGTTATGGTCGTGGGCATGGTTAATGCAGGGTTAATGAACCTCATTCAGGCCCTCGGTATTATTCTAGGCGCCAATATTGGAACCACCATCACAGGCTGGATTATTTCCATCAAAATTGGCCACTATGGCCTTCTCTTGGTGGCACTGGGAACTTTTCCTGGTCTTTTTGCTAAAAACCCAAAAATTAAACTCATTGGTAAGGCCCTTTTTGGGGTAGGGATGGTTTTCTTTGGCCTTGAGACGATGTCTGATTCTTTTCGCCCTTTGCGCGATAACCCCAACTTCCTTCATATGTTGAGCTACTTCTCTGGAGAAAATTATTTTGGTTATTTTTTCTCTATTCTCATTGGCTGTATGCTCACCATGGTGATTCAGTCCTCTTCGGCCATGCTGGGTATTACAATGGCCCTTGCGGGAACAGGTGTTATTCACTATCACACGGCGGCGGCCCTTGTTTTAGGAGAAAATGTCGGCACGACTATTACGGCCATTTTGGCCTCTATTGGTGGCAATATTAATGCTAAAAGAGCGGCCCTTGGTCACGCTATTTTCAACCTTACAGGTGTCCTTGTTCTTTTTTCTTTTTTTCCTCGCTATCTTGAATTTGTCGATTGGTTTGTTCCTGGGGATGCTAATTTTACGGATGCCCTGGGAAACCGTCCTTATATGTCTGTTCATATTGCCAGTGCTCATAGCTTTTTTAATATTCTCACTACGCTCTTCTTTCTTCCCCTTCTTGGGCAGCTATGCACTTTGGTAAAATGGATTATTAAAGATAAGGACAATGAAAAAGAGAAATACCACTTTGTTGTTTTAGGTGATCCTCAGGCCATCTTACCCAGCGTGGCCATTGCTCAAGCGCAGCAAGAAATCACAAAGATGAGAGAAATTGTCGGTAAGATGTTTCTTTTGACACGAGAGTATTTTAGTTCAGATAAAAAAAATGTTCATATTCTCAATAAGATTCAATTCTACGAAAAAACTACTGATACTATTCAAAAAGAGATTACCGTTTTTATTAGCAAGGTGATGCAACAACAACTTACTTCCTTTCAATCTCTTCAACTACAAACAATTATTAAATTGGCCGATGAACTTGAAAGTGCTGCCGATTATCTCGAAAAACTCACTATTTATCGCAATAGATTAACGACAAATGAGCTTCCTGATGGGGAATCTATGAGTGATCTTATTAAGTTGGCCCGTTCAACTTTTGATTTTTTTAATCTTTGTACTCATAAAATCAAAATCATGGATATTGATAATTTTGAAGAATGTGAAAATAAATCACAAGAGCTCTTTAATATGGCCGAACATTTACGTGATGGATTTCTCTCTCACTCGAGACAGATGGAAATTAAACCTCTCGTGGGAATGACTATTTCTGATATGGCCTCTGCTATTAGAAAAATTCGAGGACATTCTTATAATATGGCCGTCTCTCTTCACAAGCTACAACTGGCCAGAGATGATGATTATTAATCATGGTCTTTTTCTTTCGAGCAGCATCTAAAGCGAATCTCGCTACATCCTCTCAAAAAAAAGGGAAGCGATTCACTTGAACAACCGTAATAACCCGTTACATGAACTACTTTTTTTTCATAGCGATTTGAACAAGTTAGTTCAGCAAGCCCTCTAAGTTGTCCCTTTGGCACAGGAATAAAAGAATTATGTGAGAGTTGCCCTGATACTGGCCGACAGCTCTTTGATGTGGCCTTTAAAGAGGCTCCCGCCAATAAAGTGAGGGATAGTATGAATAGTTTCATTTGAACATAACCTCCTTGAAAAAAAGAGGTTTTAATCTAACTTAAGAACTTTTGTTAGTCCATTTTGAAAAATTCCCTCTGGGTCCATTATTTCTCGAATTTTCTCAAATTTTTCCCAGCGATCTCCATAAGAGGCCTTTACTTCTTTCATTGCGTGAATACTATCTTCATTTTTGGCCCAATGAGGGCGGCCATTAAAATCCTTGACTAACTTTTCTACGATGGTGGAATAAAATTTTTCATACTCAGCAAGAGCAAAGCTAGGTGCTTGGTTGGGATAAAAAGTGACAATCTCAACATAAACGGCCGTATCTCCCTTTTTAAATTTCCCCCCCGCTCCAGCATGAGTCATAAGAGATTCATCTTCAATAAGAGCATGGCGCAAAAAAATACCAAAGAGAGGAAGCCCCGACTTCTCTTTTTTAATATACTTTTTCAACCAATTAATGGCCTCAACAGCATCTTTTAAGGGAAGTGCAAATTCCCAGTCTCTTTGAAAGACGGCCTGCTCAAAAGGACTAAGTTTACTTGAAATCATCAAATGACTTTTACCGATGACATGACCGCGACTTTTTATTTTACCGTTAACTTCTTTAGCAAAAGGAGGAAAAAGTTTGAGTGTGTAGTAACGAACTTTTTCCAATAAGCGAGAGAGACCTTTATAACAACTGGCCAGATGCATTGCTTGCTTGTAGGGACTGATAATAAAAGAGGGAAATTTAGGAGAAAGAAGAATATTTTCCGCGCCAACTTCTGCTTCTTTTTCTGTCTTACTCCCACAAATTTTGAGAAACTTTTTCTTCTGAGGAAACCAGTGAAAAATAGCGTAATCACATCCTGCAAGGTTTTCTCTGTAGCTCTCTTCTTCAAATAATTTTTTTTCGGAATAACTTTTTACTTTTACATCCAAGTTAAACTGCTTTTCCACTGCAAGTCGCACTTTTGTCACTATCCCCATCATTCCTAAATTGGCAACGAGTGCTTTCCACAATGTCTCTTCTGTCTCACTCTTTTTAAAAGTAAGAATTTTTCCTTCTCCATTAACAATTTCAAGCTCTGTGGCCAAGTAAGATAAAATTCCTCGATGATTAGGAGAGCTTCCGTGACTTCCCGTGGCCATGGCCCCTGCAACAGTGATAACTCTCAGACCCATTAAAGCAAACCCTAGACTTCTCTCATTGAGATCTAAATATTCTGTTAATTCATTTAAACGAACGCCTGCATCCACAAGAACTGTTTCTTTATTCTCATCGAGACCATAGATTTTATTCATCGCCATCATCTCTAAGACCATCCCTTCGCCGCAAAGAAGAGAAGTCGCCGAATGACGAGATCCCACAGCTTTAACGGGAATTTTTTGTTCATAGGCCTGTCTTACGAGATTACTAACTTCTTCTACTGTTCTAGGACTTGCTACTTGTCTTACTTTTTCACAAACAGTTTGTTTATTATGAGAGGCAATAAAATATTTACTGCAATCAAAGGGACAGTTTTCAACCGTCTCTCCTTTATTGTCATCACAAACTCTGTTACCACAAGTTTTCACCAAGGAAAGTCCCGTACACTTTTTATCACCGCTATATTCTTCTACCAGTAAGCGATAAATTCCTTCTTGCATAAAAGAGGCCTTTTCTTCATCAGAAGAAAAAGCTTTCTCAAAAGAGAAAAGACATGAGAAAACGAAAAAAAGAGCAGCAATTGTGTGTTTTTGATTTTTCATGAATTTCTTATCGGCCAATAAGAAATTCCCTTAAGATTTAATTATTTTCTCAATTATTTCAATCACCTAAGTGAAGATGGGGATTATTATAAAGCAAGTATTGAGAAGTATAAAAGAGACCGTTTGCTAGATTTTTCATGCGTAAAAACTCTTCAGGGTAATGCAATTGAACATCAATACCTCCCTGCTCTCCTTTTTGATATTCGTATAGCTCCGCACGTCCTTCACTATTTCCCACAAAATAAAACTTCTCATTGAGTAAACCAAAAGTGGCCGGAGAAATATACCAGTAGTAAGTAAAGAGATCTCTTTTAAGAGGATCTTCTCTTTGTATCGAATCGCTCCCTCTCATAAAATCGCGCCATTTTAAATCTTGGCCAAGCGTTGTATTGGTATAAGAATCACCTAAAAAAGAAGCTATAGAAGGAAAAAGATCGAGCTCACTGGCAAAATCATTAACTTCTTGGGCCTCAAAAAATTTAGGTGCATGAATAACCAGGGGGGTATGAAAGTTTTCAAGCTGATGATAGCGCTCTCCAAAAGGGACATGATCTGCATTTCCGACAGGAAGACCGTGGTCTCCTATGACGATAAAAATGGTATTCTCATAATAAGAAGATTTTTTGGCCAACTCTAAAAAGTGCCCTAGAGAATAGTCTGAGAATCTCAAAGAATTGTATTCATCTTCAGAAATAAAACCAAGCTCATCGAGCTCTTCGTTACTTTTATTTAATTGCTCAATTTTAAAAAGACCTCTTTTTTCAGGAATAGTATAAGGCCGATGAAAACTGGAGCTTTGAAGAACGGCCACAAAACTCTCATTTTTAGGAAGTGAGTCAAATTTTTTGTGGGCCTCAATGAAAAGATCAAGGTCTGACAGCCCCCATACATCAACTCGCTCAGCAGTATAATCCCCTTCTTCCATAATATTGATATCTTTCACATTATGAGAAAAAATCCCTCTTATATTGCCCCAACTGGCACTTCCTCCTAAGAAATAAAATTTATGGTCGCTTTTAATTTCACTAAAAACACTCTGTTGTTCCGTAATCAAGGGGTTTCGTGATGATGTTTTTACTCGACTAATATCAGGAATACCTGTCACTAGGCCAAAGATAGAGCGTGCCGTGGCCTGAACAGGAACATAAAAACGACGAAAATGAAGTGATTCTTTAATCAATTTATCAAGGTAAGGCGTTGGATTGAGCGTATTTCCAAAATGGCCCGTCTTGTAGGCCGCCAAAGACTCCATGACAATAAGGACCACATTGGGTTTTTTGTCTCCCTCTAATAAGGCCTCTTTCGAAGGAATAAAGCGATGATACTCAAGTTTAGAAATATCTTGATCTTCTTTTTTAACTCCTAAGCTTTCACTTACCACCGGATAAAATTCTTTTACTTTTTCTAAATCATAGCTTTGATCTTTAAAACCAAGAGAAGTAAAAAAAAATAAAATAGGATTGGTGGCCAATGAACTCATCCGAGCTGAGTTAGAAAAATAGGCCTCAGACCAACGCAGCGGATACCAAGAAATTTTTCCATAACCTCCTAAGGCCAAAAGAAAAAAACAACTCACAAGAGTTAAATTCTTTTTGAGAGGAGAGATAAATTCTAAATTATCCCATACACGGTAGATTTTCTTCAAAAAATAACGATAGAGAAAAAATAAAAAGAGATAGAACAGTAAAATTGGAAAGACAGGATAGCTTTGATAGACCATTTCAAGAGAGATCCAAAAATCTTTAAGAAATTTAAGGGCCTGTGAATTGAGTCGTCCTTCTAAATAAGAATAATGGCCAAAATCCACCATGTAAAACAATGTCGTCATCAAGTGAATACAAAGAAGATAGCCGTATGTTATTTTTCTCCCGTAAGATTTTTTCTTCAAGCGAATCCAAGGCATCATTAAAAGAAGAAGCAAAGGAATAATAGAAAAAACAAAAAATCTTGTATCAAACTTTAGACCAAGATAGAGAGCATTTAAAGTATCCATAGGAACAGTAAAAAGATCTTTTCTCAAAAAATAAAATAAGAATAAAAGACGCCAAAAAAGCATAAAGGAAAATTGAAGAACAAAAAGCCTTAGAAGAAAAATAAAAAAACGAGGAAGAGAAAAAGTCATATCAATATCCTGAAAAATAAGAAGGTAAAAAAATTAACTTAAATGGCGGTGGCGAAAAAGAAAAGAGATAACTCCTAGGAGGGCAATAAAGGGAACGAGAAAGACGGCCACAAAGGGTGGAAGCTTACCTACAATTCCCATGGCCTGACAAGAAGAATAAGAAAACCAATAGACCAGCGTAAAAATCAAAATAAAAAGAATATTAAACCCTATTTTACTCTGTCTTCTTCCCGGTGAAAAAAGCCCTTGAGTTGTAAGAAAAACAAAAACCATTGAA
>CALDHR010000082.1 GCA_937898585.1 uncultured Oligoflexia bacterium | reverse complement strand
AAATTCTCTGCTGTTTAAAAGAGCGTTTATGACCGAGATAAAAAGAGAGACTGCTAAAGCAAACAGCAATGGTACTTAAAATAGGAAACGAGAGGGGAATATTATCCATTCCCATAGGAGGCCAACTAACTTCACGAGAGCGATAAACTGCGTAGGCCAAAAAGAGAGTTCCAAAAAGCATTCCTACAATAATTAATAATAGGAGTGTGACAACATCTCTTTGGGCACTTTGAATTTTTCTTTCGCGAACGATACTTATCACTCCCTCTCCTTTGCTATCAGCTTACAATTTCTTCCGTCTGATACTGGAAATCTCTCCCTACTAACTTAGGGTTACCTAGTTCGTGCGGACCACATTTAACGTGAGGAATTGTATCAAAGTTATGAAAAGGGGCCGGCGAAGGAATAGACCATTCAAGCGTTCCTACTCTCCATGGATTGGCCTCTGCTTTTTCGCCTTTTACAAGGCCATAGATAAAGTTGATGACAAAAATAATTTGAGAGAATCCCATAATGAGAGCAAAAATAGTGACAAATTCATTAAGGGGAATAAGTTTTTTTAAGAAGTCATAAACAAACGGGTTATAGATTCGTCGATGCATCCCAGCGTATCCAATAAGCAGCATACCAAAGAAAAGACCGTTGAGGCCTATCATTGTAAACCAAAAGTGAATTTTGGCCCAAAGCTCACTCATGTGGCGGCCAAACATTTTAGGAAACCAAAAGTAAATGGCCGCAAATCCTCCAAGAAGTACTGAGGCGGCCATCGTATAATGAAAATGGCCTACAACAAAGTAAGTATCATGGAGATAGATATCTGTTGAAACTGTCCCAAGGTAAAGTCCTGTGAGACCTCCAAGACCAAAAACAAAAACAACACCCAGGGCAAAAAGCATGGGTGAGTGCAATCGAACAGAGCCTCGCCAAATTGTTCCCAGCCAGTTGGCAAAAAAGATGGCCGAAGGAATAGAGATGGTCATGGTGAGAGTCATAAAAGACTGAGTTAAAAGTGGGCTCATCTGTGTAGTAAACATATGGTGCCCATAAACGATTGTTGAGAGAACCGTAATAGTAGTCATGGCCAAAGCAGTAGACTTATAACCAAAGGCCGGTTTACGAGAGAAGAAAGAGAGTAAATCAGAGACCATTCCCCAGGCAGGAAGAATGAGAATATAGACTTCCGGGTGACCAAAAATCCAAAAAACGTGCTGGAACAAAATAGGATCACCTGACCCTGATGTTGCTGCTGCTCCTGCTAGAAAAAAAGTTGTCCCAAAAAGACGATCAAAGGTTAAAAGAAGAAGTCCTGCTCCTAGGACGGGAAGAAAAATAGCATTGAGGATAGCTGTAAGCCAGAGTCCCCAAATAGTAAGAGGCATATCAAAATAGCCCATACCCGGAGCGCGCAAGGTAATAACAGTGGTGATGTAATTTACAGCGCCCATCGTAGACGAGACACCTAAAACAAAAAGGGCCATCAGCCAAAGTGTTTGCCCATGTCCTGGACTTCCCATCAGAGTGCTCAGCGTTGGATATGATGTCCAACCACCAGCGGCAGCACCAAAAGGAATAATCAGGGAGTACAATAAAATCGCACCGGAGAGAACGGCAATCCAAAAAGAAAGCATGTTTAAGGTGGGGAAAATCATATCCCTCGCACCAATCATTAAAGGAATACAATAGTTTCCAAAGGCGCCAATCAAAATGGGTGTGATGGCATAAAAAATCATAATAGTCCCATGCAGGGTAAAAAGCATGGCGTAGGTATCAGGCGGTACAATTCCTCCATTTTCAGGAAACATCAACATCCCAAGAACAGGAAAGGGATCGCTTGGATAGGCAAGAGTCCAGCGAATAAAAAGGGCCATCATCCCACCAATACCGAGAAAGAAAATCCCGTACCAGAGAAACTGTTTCCCAATGGTCTTATGGTCAAAAGAAAAGATATACTTTTTTATAAATGATTTTGGTTCGTGATGAATTTCCTGCTCAATCATCGTTAATTCTCCCACTTCCAGCCCCAGAGTGATTCGGGATAGCTTTCATCGTTAGTTTGCATTGCTAGTTTGTGCGCTTCTTTCTTCCAACTCTCGTAGTCTTCTTTGCTTTTTACAATAAGCTTTGCCTGCATCAAATAATGATGTGTTCCACACATTTCTGCACAAGCTATATCGTAAGTTCCTTCTTTTGTAAGCTCCATCCAAATACGTGAAACACGACCTGGCATGGCATCAACTTTAATTCGTGCGTTGGGAACATAAAAAGAGTGAATGACATCTTTTGAAACAATTTGAAACATGAGTTTCGTATCAACTGGAACAACAAGCTCATGGGCGGTGACAATATCATCTTGTGAGTTAAATTCTCCATCAACTCCGGCCTGTCGAAAATGCCACATCCATTGCTGGGCCAAAACTTCAACTTTAAGGACTTCTTCTTTTGTCTCGTCTGGCCACTTCCAAAAAGTATTCACCATGTCATTATTAGACATTCTTGTAATATTCAAATCGATGGTGAAAAAAACCGCAAGACCAATTCCGGCCGTTACCATAAGATGAATTTTCTTATTTCCATAAGTGTAATAGGGGCGCGGATGGCGGCGGTGATGATAGAAATAGCTAAAACCAAAAAGGCCCGCACAAACTAAAATAAAGTAAAAGATATTTAACGCCGTTGTGTAGTTAAATACATTTTCAATAAGGTGACCATTGGTTGAAATGTCCTCAGGAGGTCTAATCATTTCCCAGAATGATATCCCCGAAGAAAGCATTTCATTTTTTAAATCCAATTCCATGCAATATACCTTTCTTTAAAAATCAAACTCAAATCGTATGGAAACTATTTTATTAATAAACCAAGGAAGATGCTTGGTAAATAGTATACTGTACCAAGATAAAATCTTCTGGCCCATTTTTGATTATCTTCAAAATTTGATCCAATAGCAAGGCCTTCCAAGGAAATATACAAAAGAGCAAGCCCGCCAAGAGTCATAATGACAAGAGAAACTAAAGATGTCAGCTCAAACCAATAGGGAATAAGTGTTGCCACTAACAACATGATAAAAGTAGTAAGAATGATCATTCGTTTCGTGGCCGAAATTCCTATTTTTTGGGGAAAAATCTTGATGCCTACAGTTGTGTAATCTTTAAAGTGGCAGATAGAAATGGCCAAAAAATGTGGAATTTGCCAAATAAACAAAAAGAGAAAAAGATGAAGAGCGTTTATGTTGAGATGATTTGTCATAGCGGTGTAACCCATCAGAGGCGGCAGAGCTCCGGGAATGGCCCCAATATAGACAAAATAACGCGTCTTGCGCTTTAAAGGCGTGTAAGCATACAGATAAATAAGAGAGGCCAAGATAGCAAATACTGTTGTGAGGGGATTCGTTGTTAAATAAAGACCTAGAGTAGAGAGAATAATAAGGAGAAGTGAAAAAGAGAGAATGCTCTCTTCTTTAAAATACGTAAAAGCGGCAACTCTTGCTTTGGTTCTCTCCATTCGAGCATCTATTTCTCGCTCAATATAAGCATTCATCATGCAGGTTCCCGCCACCAAGAGTGAGGTAAAAAAAATAAAGGAAACAAATCTCAAAAGATTAAATTCTTCCCAGGCCAAAAGCGTACCAATGGCCGAAGAAAAAATCACCATAGAGGCCAGTCTTAGACGCAAAATGGGAAGAATATATTTAAATTTACTAAGGTTCATAAAAAAATCTCCCTCACATCATAAAGCATTAAAAAAATAACAACCCCTGTAAAAGAAACATAGACCCATACAGGGAAAGTGATCTTCGCCCAAATTCTATGCTTGGTAAAGTCTTCCTTCAATGCATGATAAAAAGTTTTAAGCACAAGAGGAAGAAGAACAATGGCCAAAATAATATGCGTTACAAGTATAACAAAATAGACTAGTCGTACAAACCCTTCTCCTCCATATTGTGTTGCAGGACAACTATAGTGGTAGGCAAGATAGCTTGTAAGAAAAAGGGAAGAGATAACAAAACAAGTTATCATTAGTTTTTTATGTAAATTTTCTTTTTTGCTTTTAATGGCCCAAAGGCCTATCCATAAAAAAATAAAAGCGAGTAAATTGCAAAGGGCATTAAATCCTGGCCAGAGAGGAGTACAACTAGGCACGTGATGAGTCCTTTTTTAGTCTTTTTTGGCGAATTTTTTGCCCATACGAAAAATAAGATAAAAAGGAATGTAGGTTAAGATGATAAAAATTGTAATGATATAAAACAGATATTTATCTTGGGGATTCTCACTGCTTCCTGCGCAATAAGGACAAGAAAGGACTAAATTGCTTCCAAGTAGGATGAGTGAAAAGATGAAGAGTGAAAATTTTTGTCCCATTATTCTTGAATCACCTTAGATTAAATAAATAAATGTAAAAACGAGAATCCAGACAAGATCCACAAAGTGCCAAAATAGCCCCACAATCTCTAGTTCATTATAATCTCCATTATCATATTTACCTAAAAGGGCCTGACGATAAATACAAATAAGGTAGATAACACCGCTTAAAACGTGGAGTCCATGGAAGCCTGTAATCATATAAAAAGTAGAACCAAAGAGTGATGGTCCGTCATAAAAAGAAGAAAGACCAATTCCTTGATTCACAAGATGAACATACTCGTAGACCTGAATTCCAAGAAAAATAGCGCCACCTAAAATCGTGGCCAAAAGCCAATTGAGCATTCCTTTCCGGTTTTTCCTTTTACAATGATCAATACTCATCACCATGGAAACAGAGCTACAAACAAGAATAAAAGTAGCGATACCAGAGAGTTCAATGCCAAGGTAATCTGCTGGATGCGGCCAATTTTTACTTGCACGTAAAACAGCATAACCTAACAAAAATCCAGAAAAACTCATTCCATCTGTGGCCAAAAAAATCCACATTCCTATTTTTCCAGGAGTGGCCTTACCAAACTGAGCATCACTATGTTCTACTGCGCTGGACATTTTTTTTCTCCTCGCCTATTTTCTTAATTCTGCGGCCACACTGGGATTTTTTGTCATTTCAAGAACGTATTTTGTAAGGGCCCACATCTGTTTTTCACTATCTCCCCCTAAAATTTCTGGCTCAGGACTCTCTCCTCCATCCCAAAATGAAGGCATTGTTGTATGAGGCAGAATAGAGATGGGATTTCCAATCCATCGTTTAATCCAAGTGGCCTTTAAACGATTTCCTGCTAAGCGCAAATCAGGACCCATGGGAGTATCGCTCGTGATCCCATGGGAGTGACATGTTGCACACTCTAGGTTTTTAAACAATTTAATGGCCGCTTGACGCTCACCTGGATTCCAAGTGTAAAGCTCTCTTTCATCATCAAAAGAAATCTCTTCGGCCTTGTGTTGGAAGTAGCTTACAACAAGATTCCTCTCTTCATTTGTCAGATGAAAACTAGGCATTCTTATTTCAACAAAAGAACGAATCGGAACGACATTGTCTAGGAAATCATAAAGCCAGCGTGCTTTTGTTCTCGTTCCTTGCTGAACGAGAAAAGGAGGACCTGCATTGAGATCATCTTGATAGTTGGCCAAAATCTCTCCACCTTCTCCATCAATCTTATGACAACCAAAGCAATTTTTTTCTCGAACAACCCGAGAACCTTTTTCTGCTAACTTCTCATCTGCTGAAAGTCTTTTCATCCCCTCAAGAGGTACATAATCGCTTACTTGTCCTAAAAGGGCCAACACCATCGACTCGATCTCATTTTTTGTTAAATCAAAGTAAGGCATTTTAGAGAGATCTTTAAAGGGCTTAGTGGTCCCCTCATCCCATCGGCGTGGATTTTCAAGGTGAGCACGAATCCACACATCTCTTTCATGAGCAAGATGCTGATGGCCCCAACCAAACTGCTCAATGGGTTTTGAGCCGATATTTGTTAATTCTGGTCCAATTTGAGGAGAATCTTCAAATCCCTTTATGCTGTGGCATGAATAACAACCATACTTTCCAAGAGTAATGCGTCCAAGCTCAAGCGTTCTTTCTACTTGACTCATGGCCTCTACTTTCTCTCTTGCGTGAGCAAGAGTATCAAAGGCGGCAAAAGACTCTACCAAAAGCTCATCTCGAATATCACCATCCAGAGGAGCAAATTTTAAATTTTGAAAACGCTCTTGTTTGGAATCCATTAAAAAGGCAGTGATATCAGAGGCCTCACTATCTGTTAGACGAAATGAAGGCATAATTGTTGTCGGATCATAGTGAGTTGGATTTTTGAGCCAAGATTTCATCCAGTGAGCTGAAACTTTTGAACCCAGACCTTTTAGATACGGTCCGCGCTTATTCTGCGCTACATTATAGTTTTCATCAAGCCCATCAATCTGGTGGCAACCAAGACAACCTATTTTTGAAACGAGCTCTTTTCCTGTTTCTGCATTACCCACTGTAAATTTTTCGTTGGGAGTATATTCTTCAGATAGAGAATAGATAAAATCAGTGAGAGCATTCACTTCTGCAATATTTTTCGCCTTAAATTCAGGCGTACTATTGTTACTTTGGTTAAAAAAGGAAGGCATTTTTGTCTTTGGGTTAAACTGTTTTGGATTCCAAACCCAGTTTTTAAAGAACTCTTTATCAACTTTTCCAGCGAGTCGATAGAGAGAAGGACCTGGCTTTTTAAGATGCTCCCAGCCTTCAATTTTATGACAAGAATAGCATCCATTTTCTTCTAAAAGATGACGGCCTTCATTTAATTTATCGGCCATGGGAATTCTTTCTACTCCCTGATGACACTTGAGACAGGCCGCTTCTGTATGCTGAAGTCTAAACATAGGTGCAGGAACTTTATGAGGTTCATGCCAATTATATTTTTCTCTCCACTCAGCTGCCTGCTTACTATTTTGAGGAGTATGGGCAATCGATTGAAAATCGTGAACTCTATGACCCTCTCCTCCGTGACAGTTAGTACAACCAAACTCCTTTACGGGATGTTTAGAATTTTCTCCCACCATTAATTCTAAATTGGGGTGTGTTTTATAAGGATTTTCTCTGTCTTCAAAGCCAGGTTTTGCAATCATCTGATGACAAGTCGTACAGCGATCAACACGGGCCGTTTGTTGAAAATAGCGATCATCATAGTAATTTTTCATGACAACCTGCTCAATTCTGAGAGTAGGATCTAGATAATCAAGAAGGGGGGCATTTCTTAAAACGGAGACTCCATCAAAACTAATAGCTGCTTTGGCATCTTTAAGGAGTTCTAACTTTCCAACTTTATCATCTAACTCTTTTCGAAGATCGATAACCTTCGAATTAAGCTCTACGATACTTTTCTTTTTTTCTTTTTGCTCAAGCTCATACTTTTTTAATGTATCAGAGGCACTGGCAAATTTAACTTTCCAATCTTTAAGTTGCTGCATTAATTTATCAGCATTGTGTTCTTTATGCTCCATGCTCATTTCTGCTTTGAAAGTAAGGGCCGAGACCTGTGCATTGGCCTCTCCTTTCTTAATACTCCAAGCGTGAATGACACCCTCTAGCTTATGCATCTCTTCTTCAATTTTCTTAATAGTTTCATTGTGCTTTTGGCTTTCTTGCTCTGCAACGAGGATCTCGTCTTCTAGTGCTTTAATCTCAGAGGCATCAAGACTTTGTTCTGTCTCTTCGATAACTTTTGCTAGCCGCTCTTGCTTTATCTTGGTTGCCTCTACTTGGTAGACTTTCCAAGGACGAATATAATCATCTAAGAGCATCCAAAAAACAGAGATGAGAAAAATCGCCGACAAAAAAGCAAATACTTTGTTAAGTACTTTAGTGTTATAGGCCATTCCTGGTTCAAGCTTCATGACACAACCTTAATTTCATAGTTTCTTCAATTCGTTATAGATTCAATTCAAATTCTGGCATCGCAATAATATATTTGAGTTGAAACAACCAACGTAAAAACATTTTAATGGGTAAACTCACCATTGAAAAAACTAAGAACATAAAAATATAATAACGAATCTGTCCCATTGATTTAAGAAAAGCTTTTCCCCATAATTTTGTCACCACAGGAAGTCCCACAACAAAATAAAGGGCCGTGACAATAATGCCGATAATTTCTCTAAGGAGAATATTCTTAGGCATGGAAACACCTAATCCTTTAATCCAGAAATATTCAGAAAGATTGACATTGTTTTCTGCTACCACTTTGTGCAAATCCCAATATTCAAAAGGGCCAAAGAAAACCCAGTTGGGCCCTCGAAGAAAAGTTCCAATAAGAATAAGATAAAGCCAAAGAACAAGCCAGCCAAAGAGAAAGAAGCTAATGGCCACCTTTCTTTCTTGAAATGTATAGTACCCGTTTCCTTTGGGATTGGTATCCATAAAGGGAATCGCAAGAAGCCCTACAACGATTAATCCTGGCAAAATAACTCCGGCCATCCAAGGATCAAAATAAACAAGCATTTCTTGGAGTCCCAAAAAATACCACGGTGCTTTGGCAGGGTTTGGTGCCCAGGTAGGATTGGCCGGCTCTTCAAGAGGGGCCTTAAATAAAATGGCCCATACAATAAGAAAAGTCGTTCCTGCAATAATGGTAAACAGTTCTGTGTAAACAAGATTAGGCCACGTCCAAACTTTTTCCCGATTCTCTGGTGTTCCTTCTATTGGACAAAGTCCTTGCTCAATTCTTTTATCGTTTTCAGCTGCTTTATGAAAAGTAAGCCATGTAAAGAAGCTCACGAGAACAAATAAAATACTGATGGGGATATTATCTGGTGTTGTAATAATGAGAAAAAAATTGGGGTCTGCAAAAAAGTAGGCCACCAAACCGAGGATAACGACAAGAGCAATTTTGGCAAACTTCTTAGAGCCAAAAATGCGATAATAGCGCAACAGCGCCAGATACAAAAGCATCGCTCCTGGAAATGAGAAGATGGGGTCCGATAGTTTATTAATGAGCTCTCTCATGGGAGAAATCCTTATGTTAACCAATCAATGTATTTTAAAGAGGGGCCGAAATTCCCCCATCCTTTCTCACTCTCCAAAAATGAACAGCGATAAGAACACCCACTACGAGGGGAATAAAAACACAATGCAAAATATAAAAACGCAAAAGTGCAGGCTCTCCGACAAAGCGACCACCGAGAAGCTGAAAGCGAACATCGTTGCGATCAGAAACCATAATAAAATCGCCAATTTTAGCAAGAACGGCACCAGGTCCTCCATGGCCTAAAAAAGGAGTTGCTTTGGCCATGTTAGATCCAACAGCAATGGCCCAAATAGCAAGCTGATCCCAAGGAAGAAGGTAACCTGTAAAGGAGAGAAGAAGTGTCAAAACGAGAAGAATAACACCCACACCCCAGTTAAACTCACGAGGTGGTTTGTAGGATCCTGTCATAAAAACACGGAACATGTGAAGCCAGACTGTAATCACCATCGCATGAGCTCCCCAGCGATGAAGTTCTCTCATAATCCCAAGAGGCACATGTTCTTTAAGAGCAATAATATCATTAAAAGCATACTCAGCTGTAGGACGATAATAAAACATTAAAAGAACACCCGTCACAGCGAGAGACAAGAAAACAAAGAAAGATAATCCACCCATGCACCAAGTATAACCTAACTGAACACCTGATTTCTTTAATTTAATAGGATGAAGATGCAAAAAAACATTTCCCGCAACAACAGCAGCGCGATTTCTTGCATTAGTTGGAGGTCCATGACGAAAAATAGACTTCCAGATTTGAGTGGATGCTACTTGTTCAGCAAATCCCTTTTTTTTACTCATAATAAATTATCCTTAAAAATTAAACTGTAATAAATGAATCGGAATTATTCCATTCCCCTTTTTCAGCTCGGTAAATTTTTGTCTTATCCACAAAAATCTTTCCCTCACTGTTGAGCACAATTTTAAAGCGCTCAAGAGGACGAGGAGCAGGTCCTTCATAATTGACGCCTGTCACATAGTAACCTGAACCGTGACAAGGACATTTAAATTTTTGCTCTCCTGGAAGCCAGTTGGGAACGCAACCTAGATGTGTGCAAATGTTTGACAGAGCAAACAAGATACCCTCGTGCTTTACAATCCAAACACCGTAGGCATTTTTCCAACGCTCATCGACACCCTTTTCATAATCGGAAGGAAGTCCAGCTGTAAAAGACATCGTAGGCTCAAAGTTCACATTGGGAAAAGTAAATCGAAAAACAAGAGCAAGAAGACCTCCTGTAGCGGCCGCAAAAAGGGACCAACCAACAGCAAGGTGTCCAAAAAACTCCCTGCGATTCAAAGACAATCGTTTTTCATCGGCCATAAATTCACCTTACAAATAACTAAAATCACGAGACTTATTATACACGTATCTAATAGCTAAGTTATACCTTTTTTGTCTATAAACAAAAGAGGCAATGTTGGATTTATATCAAATTTCATTAAAGATGATAAGTGCTTTCTAGATTGAGCAACTCTCCTTTAATTTTCAAGGAACTTTCTTCCTCCATCCATGAACTCACTATATCTTTTGCCACTTCATTCTTTACTGCTTTGCGAAAAGAGGTAATAACATTTATCTTGAGTGCTTCTATCTGTCCTGCATCAAAGGGACTTGTTTCCACTTTCAGCTTCGTAATTTCTCTGATTTTTTCATAGGATTCAGGAATTTCTTTTTCAAAAAGGACAATTGCTGCCGCATAACGAACAAAGGCAGATGAATCATCTAAGAGAGGAATAATTTTCTCTTGAAAAAAAGAAATTTTATCTCGACGAGCAAGCGTTAATAGCGCTGCTTGTCGAAGACCTTCATCTTCATTATCTAAGAAAGAAGCCACTTTCTCTTCATCGATAGGTGCATCAAGAGGAAGCTCTCCTGCTCCTACAATCAATGTTAAGAGCAACTCTCCATTTGTCTCTTTATTGAGAGACCTTATAAAAAAAGGGGCCGTTCGTTTATCTTTAAGGGCCGAAAGGGCAGAGGCGACAAATTTTTTAGTTCGAAGATCATCTCCTCCTTCACTGTAAAGCTTTTCTAGGTTTTCAATAAGAAAAGGGAAATCTTCTTTAGGAATTTTTTGCGATGAGATATATTTGGCCAACTCAAAGGCCGCTACCCAGCGGTTACCAAATGTTTTGTTGTGAAGCTCTCTTACGAGGTCACGGTGATTGCGATCAGTGGAAAGAAGTGTCGTAATACCAAAGACGATGAGAGAGCCCACTAAAACAATCGCAGTAGGCACCACAAAAGGGGCCCAAAAAGGATTTTCCAAAATTTTTTTATTGCTCACAAGCTTATCCTTAAGGTAGTAACTCAAGGCCAGTTATACACCACAACTTGGGAGATTCCCTAATGGCCTATCTTTTACGCGCCTTGATTGTTCTTATTAATGCAGGTTTTTTTATCACCTTTTTGTCAGCGAAGGGAGTCATTACTTTTGAAAAGTTTCATCATATTCACTTGGCCATTCCTTCTTATCTTCTTATGATTTTTGTTCAGGCCTTTGTCATGTTTTTTTTCATTGGTTGTAGTCGTCTTGGCGAGAATGTCCATACTATTTTATTTTCTAAGGAAAATAAACTCAGTGAGCTTTTTGATGAAATCCCTCATGATCTGGCCCCTTATAAAAAAGAAGTTACTAAGCTCAATAGTCAACTACTTGTTCATAAACGCCAAGTTATTCCTCATGTCATGCTTATTATTTGCCTTGCGACCTTAGGTTTTTTACTTGGTGGTGCTCACGATACAAATTTAGTGGGAAAGAATATTCACCAAGGGGCCATTTATGGTCTCCTTGTGGCACTCATCCTTGGAAGTATTCGAGAGTGGATTCATTTGGGCAAGAATCATCGCCTTTTGCGAGAACTTAAAGGGCTCTTTCAAATTCCCGACTCTTCCATGTGACTATTTCACTCCTTTATTTAAGAAATTTCTGCAAACAATCGATAAGCTCTCATGAGCTCTTTATTTTTTTTCTTTTTTTCTTTTTTCTATTCAGTGTTTCTTTTAGGTCAAGACACTCAAGTTAGGGCACCTAATACACAAAAAAAACCCGTTCCCTATTCTGGACGCTACAGCAACCCCAATGGACCACAAGCAAAAAAAATTACAACGGCCCAAGAATTGCAGGCCATGGTGAAGAGTTGTGAAGCAGAAGCAAAGCAAAACTCTCAAGGACAAAAAGGACAAAGTGGAGTGGAGGCCTATCAAAATGCCTTTAATAAGTGCCTCGATAAGGGAATGCTCAAGCTCAATCCAGAGGTTACAAAAAAAATACTAAACAGCGCCACCAATGATGATCGCCCTCAAAGTGATGATCTTTACTATGAAAGTACACCTCTCTACGAAGGACTAGAGAATTATTTAACGAGACGCTTTAGTGAAAGTGTTCGCGGGATTAAAGAAGGTGCCAATAAAGAAAATCCTCATCAAGAACAACAAGGAAAGTTTGTCGATCACAATCTTTATTATGAGCTCTATCGCACGCAGCTTGCCAAAAATGTTATGAGCACCATTACGAGCTACTGTATTTACGCTAATTCCAATAATAATTTTCTTATAAGTAGTGATTTTGAAACAAGAAAAAAACAAAGAGAGGAAAATCTTCTTAAGCTTGGGGAAGTGGGAAAAGGAGGGCAAAATGCTGCTTATGAGCAATTTACCGTCTGCTTAAATGTTCTCTCTCATATTTGCGCCAAGACATCCGTTGGAAATGTAAATTTTGGCAACATCATGACAAGCAGTGATGATTACGCTCAAGCAATGGCCTGTAGTGTCTCTCATCAGTTGCGTGAACTTAAAAATAAGCAAATTCAAGCTGAGGCCATTGAAATTCGTGTCAAACAACTCTCAGAACAAAAAAGTGTTGGCGTTAATCTTGGCGATCAAATAGGAGCGGGTAAGCTCTTTAAAGGGCAGTATGAGTATGGACAAGGGCAAAACGACAAAACAGAATTAAGTGTCAACGAGCTCACTTCTCTTACTTCCAATGAATTTGTCAAAGATGCTGGGATGGAAGAGAAGAATCGTCTCCTCGCAAAGCAGTTTGAAGAACAATGCCTTAAGGGAAATGGCCCTCAGTGCCAAAAACTTCTCAACAGTAATCCTGAACTTCAGGCCTTTTATAATCAGAGAAAAGAGTGGGATACAAAAACAAGAACAAGGGAACAGCAGCTTCGCGGAATGAAAGAGCAAGACCTTGCGAAATTTTTGCGCAGTGAAATGGGGGCCCTTGACCCCGACAATCCTGCTCTTAAAGATCCTAAAATGATGGCCCGTCAGAAAAAAATTGATGCTGACATCAAAAAGATTCTGCAAGATGCCCAAAAAAAACCTGGGGGAATCGAGCAGCTTAAACGCGATATCGCCGCTCGCTACCGTCTTGAGCGCGATAAAGTCATTGCCAATATTCAAGAAAAAATGCAGATGTTTAATGTCTCTGGAGGAAGTATGCCTCTTGCGGGGCAACAAAATGGACAAAAGAAGCAAGACGAAAACAAAAAAACAGATCTTACTTCTACGCGGCAACGAGCACTGGAAAAACTCAAAGATCAAGTCAACGAAGTTCGCGATATCTTGGCCCTCAGCAATATCCTCACAGGTCTCCTAGAACTGAAAAATCCCAATGCAGGCCAAAGGGGAGGCCAAAATGACGATCAAAAGAAAAAAGAGGCCAGCAAATCACTCACAGATCCCACCATGGCGTGGCGTGAATTAAAAAATAGCGCTCTTGATCCATCAAAAAACCCTTTTCTCGCTCGTCCTTTACCTAACTATACCTCTAGCATTAATGGTGAATCCTTTAAGAAAATTATGGGAGGGGCGCAAAAATCCTTAAAACCTCCCACTAGCGGTGGCGGAGGAAAAGGTAAGGTTTCACAAATAACGATTCAGGCCGAAGATATTAATAGCATTTTAAGCACGAGTGAATCTCTCACTGAAGTTCAATCAGACAATGAGGCCTTAGGCGAGTTAAAAAAGAAAAAAGAAGAGACACCAAAACAAGAAAACCCAAAAGATTCTTCCCAGGACCCCCCTACTGCGACTACTGCAAATTAAAAAGGCCCTGAGAAAATTTCTTTCCTCAAGGCCTTCTTAAATTTTATTTGAAAACAATTCTTAACGTTTAGAGAACTGGTAAGATTTACGAGCACCACTAAGGCCGTATTTCTTTCTTTCAACTTTACGAGAATCTCTCGTAAGAAATCCTGCTTTTTTAAGCTCAGCTCTTCGTGCTTCATCAATTTCTTGAAGAGCGCGAGCAACACCTAAACGAACAGCTCCTGCTTGACCCGTATGACCACCACCTGTGGCATTAACTTGAATATCATACTCACCTTGAACTTTTAAAAGCTCAAGAGGTTGAGTGACAACATACTGGTGAACACCGCGGGGGAAATACTCGCGAAAGTCTCTACCATTAACAACAATTTTACCCTCTCCTTGAGAGACATAAACTCGTGCGATGGAAGATTTTCTTTTACCTAAAGTTGTCGCCAAGTAACTTTTATTTTTTACCATGATTAACGCTCTCTTTTCTCAAAAGTAAGACTCTCTGGTCTTTGTGCTTCGTGATGATGTTTTTCGCCTGCAAAAACTTTAAATTTTGTTAGCTGCATACGTCCCAACGTATTTTTAGGGAGCATCCCTTTGACGGCCTCCATTAAAATAAGCTCAGGATGGCGATCGCGTTGCTGACGGGCCGTTCTTTTTTTGATTCCACCAACATGATTGGTGTGCCAAAAATATTCTTTATCTTCCCATTTTTTTCCTGTGAAGACTACTTTTTCACAATTTGTCACAACAACAAAATCACCACTATCCACGTGAGGAGTAAAGGTGCTTTTGTTTTTACCACGCAAAATATCGGCGATACGCGTGGCAAGACGACCAACAGTTTGTCCACTGGCATCTACGTGATGCCACTTTCTCTCACGAGTATTGGCGTTCACTTGAAAAGTTTTTTGCTTAATCATTTTACATGTTCCTCAATAACGATCTTCTCTTCTTCCTTCTAAGTTGAAGAAAAGAGATCTAACTCTAATGTGTTTCTATAATTATTATTGAAACAGCTTTTGTCCATTGGGCGGGGGACGGCACAAAATAGACTAGAAGGCCCTTTAAGGTCAAGAGTTATCTCACAGGAAAGTAAGAAAATTCTCTAAAAGATACCAATGGATATATGGAATTGGCCAAAGCGCTCACGATTCCCATCAATTCGGCGCTCTCGATGAAGCTTAAATCCATAGTCAAAGTCTAAGGGACCAACGGGAGTTAAATAACGAACACCTAATCCTACAGAAAGTCTTGTTTTTAAAGGTTGAAAGTGGTCAATGAAAACTCTTCCTGCGTCCAAAAAAGGACCCAGCATAGAATCATCAGAAAGGTAAAAACGCGGACCTAAACGGTAATTAATAAAATAGGCCTTATTGCGGATATCTGTATCAGAAATATCTACTTTGCCCGTTCGTTGCTCAATGGCATTAATTTCATCATCACGAAAACCTCTCACTAAATCTGTTCCTGCTAAGCGAAATACCTTAATCGAAGGAATGGTCGCCTGTTGCTCTGTTCCGGCCGTCAAGTTTTTCTGTAGCCCCATTGAAACAGAAAAAAAGAGCACTCCATAGGGAATAGGAAAGTAAAATTTATTGCGAGAGACAAGGGTATAGTAATTAATCATGGGATCCGCCTTTTGAGACCCCCAATAAGGATTGGCAAATTCCACTGATAAGGCAAAAGAAGCTCCTTTACTTGGCCGAATAGTGCTATCCACCAAGGAAAATTCCAAGGCCGGAGTTAGACTCCCAATACGAAAGCGACCATTAAGACGATCTTCAAAAGAATTTTTTTGTGAAATAGATTCTAATTGATGCCCTAGCTGCACGTTTAATCTGTCAAAAAACCATTTATTTATGTCAAAAGAAATGCGGTTTACTTGTGCATCAAAAGCATAATAGCGTTTAAAGTAAGAAGAATACTGAAGTTGATACTTCCAAGGAAGTCCCAAGAATCTTGGCCCTGAATAATTGGTGCGAAAGTTAAACTCCATCTTTTTTTCACGAGAAAGAGGTCTTTGAGATTGAAGAGAGCTGCTATCTGTTCGTTGATTAAGATCTATTTTAACACCCACTGATTGGGCCCTTCCTAAAATATTGAGATAGAGAAGAGAGGCCGAAATCTTTGGACCAAGATCTGATCGATAGCCAGGGGCAAGCTCTAAGACACCAGGCCTTTTTTCTTTTACCTCAATGAGAAGGTCGCTTTCAATTTCTTGCTTTGAGGCCACTTGTCTTCTCTTAAAAGCATCTATCTTAATCTGAGAAAAAATACCAAGAGAATAGAATTGCTCTTTAATTTTTAGTAACATCTCATCATTAATGACTTCACCTTGCTTGTAAGATATCTCTCGCCTCAAAACCGAGTTTTTTGTCTTTTCATTACCCGATATAAAGATTGAACGCAGACGATAAATCTCATTGAGATCCACTTCTAAATGGATTTCAACTTCTCTATTCGCCTCATGAAAAGAGATCATCTCTTCTACTGGTTTTGTAAAAGAAAAATTCAAGTGGCCTTTTGCGCGATAGTGTTGCTCTATTTTTTTTAAATCTTTTTCAAAAGAAATAGGATTAAAAGGTCCATCTTCTTTATTGGAAAGCTTTAATTCTCCAAGAGAGAAAATTTCCCCTTTTTTACTTTTTAAAGTAAATGCCCTCACCTTTGTCTGCTCACCTTCTTCAACAAAATAGGAGAGCTTAATTTTTGGTCTTTTTCCTTTCTTCAAAAGTAATTTTGGACCTGTTACTTTTGTAAACAAATACCCCTTTGCCATATAATACTCTTGCAGTTTCCGTGGAAAATTTTCTGCACTTTTTTTATCATAGGCCTCTCTGTTGTCTACCTCGGAAACAAAAAAAGAACGAATTTCTTTATCAGAAAGAAATTCATTACCTAAAATATCAATTGGCCCAAGAGAAAGTTTTCGCCCTTCTTTTATATTAAAAAAATAGTGCCGCAATAAAGGATTAAATGGCCGTCTCTGAAAAGATAAATCAATACTCTTAATTCTGTTAAAGAAATGTCCTTCCTCTGCATAAAAAGCAAGAATCCAATCTTTAATGGTAGTCATCTCTACCGCATTTTCCTCAAGAAGAACTCTCTCTTTTATTTTCTCAATAAGTTCTCTACTTGAAAAATGCTTATTCCCTTTAAAATTAAAGAAATACTGTTCCCCTAAATCAATTTTAAAAATAATTTTTTTCTCATGAGATACACTCTCAACAACATTATAATTGAGATTTATTTTATAAAAACCTAATTGATGAGCAAACTCCTTGATACTCCTTATTGTTTCCTTTAAGGCCATTTTATCTAACGGACGTCCTAAGATTTCTTTTATCTTCCTATGAAAAAGAGAACTCACGCCCTCTTGGTTAATCTGAATAGAAAAATCAGCAATAATATCGCGAGGCCCTTCATCAATAAAATAGACAATCTCCAACTCTCCTTCATCTTCTTTTGTTTCAAAATTAACTGAAGAATTTGCATGACCTAGATCTTCTAAATAGCGATAAAGAAGCAGCGTCGAATCTTTTGCTTTTTCAACTGTATAAAAGTCTCCTTCTTGCAGATAAAGAGAGCTTTCTATTTCCTTAAAAGAAGTTCCTTTTTTAGTTTTAAATTCGATGCTTTTGACTTCCAGGCGAAAGTAAAGATCAAAAACTATTTTTTTATCCTCTACAACTTTATAATGACTCTTTTCAATCCCATCACTATTAAGATAAAAATCTAAATCCTCTAATTTTTCATAACTTCCCTTAAGCTCATTTAGCTTTTCTTCAAAATGGGAACAGCCCTTACTCTTGTCACAACGAACGACGATTTCTTCAATGATGACTTCACTCTTTGCTGTAAAAAAAGAAAAGAAAAGAAAAAGAAGAAGAATACTATTTTTATATTTTATCATTATTTAAAATTCCATCTAAATTTAAGATCGGCCCCAAAAGAGCTAGTGCTTTCTTCTCTTGCTCCTGCGGAAGATTTTATTTCATAAAGACCTTCCAGAGCGACATTCTCTTTTAAATGATAGTTTACATTCATTTCCTGTTTTGATGACTGAGTTCCGTTAAGGGAGCTCCCAAGAGAGAGATCAACTTTCGAGGTAATCCCTTTTTGCACAGACACTTTTGTTCCTGCCTTATAGCGAGAAGTGGAATTAAGCGTTTGCTCTTGGCTTTCAAGAAATTCAGGAGATAGTGAGAAATTAAGCCCCAGTGATGATTTGAGACCTTGTTTTACTTTTAACTTATCGACAATATAACTACCAAAACTCACCGAGGCCAGGGCCTGCCTCTCCGATTCTGTTAAGGCCTTTGACATGCTACTGGTTAAACCAAGAGTTAAAAGAGAAAGAATATCATTTTTGTCCAACGGAGGATCACTGGTAAGCTCTACTAATAAATCATCACTACTGCCACCCAGGGCCAAGAAAAGCTTATATTCTCCAATTTTGGCCATGGACAAGAGATTCACATTTAATTTTGTGAGTCTCTCTCCCTCTGGAATAAAAGTAATATCGGCCTTACTCACTTGAAAATCATTATTTTTTAAAATAATTTTTCCTCGCTCTTCTACCTGTGAAAGACTCCCCTCTAATTGAGGACGACGAATATCCCCCTTCAAAGAAAGATCTCCCTTTAATATTAAATCGAGCAAAGAATTTTTAACTTCAATCCCCAAGGGCGCTCTTACTTTTACCTCAGCATCCAAAGGATGAAGATTTTTTTCTTCTTGAAATTTAGGCAAAAAACTTAGATAGCGCTGAATTAAAGGCCTCTTGGGTAAATAAT
>CALDHR010000081.1 GCA_937898585.1 uncultured Oligoflexia bacterium | reverse complement strand
CTAAAAAAGTTTTTTTAAAGCGATCGTAAGTAAATTTCCATAGAGTATAGAAGATATGGACGGAGAGAGATGTCTACTTTTATATGGGAGTCATTAATGGCGGTTGCATAGACTATGCATTTTTAAATATTTTCTAATAAGGAGAAATAGCTAAAAACTATTCTTAAAAAGTTCTTTGGGTAGCTCTCGTTTTTTCCTTAGATTAAAGTCCCTGTGGATAGATAGAGAAAAGACCCAATTGAATTCAAACTTTTTGCGTTAACCAGCACGCGGATATGAGGTTATGAAAATTTTGAACTCATTAAGAATATTTTAAAGCTATTTTTCCTTTTACAACTGGCCGTCCATATGAGGTGCGAAGTTCGCCAAGAACGGTGTAAGAGAGCTTTCATATACATTTTTTCACTTTCGCACATTATCTAAAAGAATTAAAGTTCGCAATAAGACACTTGAGAATAAACGCTCACAAAAACCTCATCTTTTTTGAAACAAGATATTGAATTTCAAAGACTTGCTTGCTATTATCTTTTTACCTAAGACAGAAGAACTTATACACCACAGGTAATCATGCTGAATTTTTTTTTGGTTTTATTATCACTGACTTTCAATACCTTTGAAGGAATCTTCAAATATCACTTATCTCACGTAGAATCTTCTTGTTCTTCTCATCTACCTAGTGAAAATGCTAATGATAGTTTTGAAATAGAACTAGAAGATTACGAAGAAGTTTATCAAAACTCAGACTTTCTTAGCAAATTTCTTTCTCCATCTTATTCCAAAAACCTAAGTTATTTTGTAGAGTCCACTTCAGAAACAATCCACTTTCCTTTTCTTATCGAATACCCTCCTCAGTTTTTTTAGTTTCTATCCGTAAGCAGTCCTAAAACTTTAAAAATGAAACTTAAAAATCGAGAGGTTCTATGTTACTTAACACCTTATCTCCTGAAGAGAGAGAACTCTTCACTCAGTTTGGTTTTGCTCCTACTATAAAGACCCCTTATTCACAAATTCACCATGCTTTTGAAGATTATGCTCAAAAGCACCCTCATAAAATAGCAGTAACTCATCTCCATCGATCAATAACCTATGGAGAACTCCACCAAAAGGCCGAAGCTCTTGCTTCCCAATTAACTCAAAAAGGGATAGGACCCGGCGACAATGTTGGTCTCTTTCTTGAAAGGTCTATTGAAATGATTATAGGTCTTATGGCCATTTTAAAAACGGGTGCGGCCTATATCCCTCAAGATGCAAGAATTACTCCTCATCGACAGCTTAATCATATTATCAATTTGGCCCAACCACGAATTGTTTTAACTCTTGAATATTTAAGGCACAACATTCCCAGCTCTTCTTCTCTAGAGATTATATCAATAGATCAGATGGATCTTTCTCATCTTACCTATAAAAGAGAAGTCAAAAAATATGGTGAAAACTGTTTCATTCTTTTCACTTCAGGAACGACGGGAATGCCTAATGGAGTTAAAGTCACTCATAAAAATGTGTGCAACCTCCTTCTGAATCAACCTGGAAACTTAGGAACTAAAGAGAGTGATGTTGTTTCTCAAATCCTTAATATTTCTTTTGATATGGCGGCATGGGAAATATTTACAGCTCTTTCTTATGGGGCCACACTTCTCATTAGAGGAAAGTCAATCGAGGAGGCCGTCACAAGGTCAAGTGTCGTCATTTCAACTCCAAGTATTCTTAGCTCAATCGATGAAAAAAAATGCCAAAAAGTTCGCGTTGTCGCAGTTGCAGGAGAGCCATGTCCTAGAATATTGGCCGACAAATGGTCTCACTTTTGCACTTTCTATAATTCCTGTGGACCAACAGAAGTTACAATCGTCAATACTATGAAAGAATATAACCCCTTCGACTCAAAGCTTACAATTGGAAAACCAACTCCTAATAATACTATCTACATTCTCAACGAAGATTTAAAACCTTGTAAAATTGGTGAGGTAGGAGAAATATGGGCAGGAGGTGATTGTGTCACTAATGGATACTTAAAAAACTCTGAGTTGACTTCAGATCGATACCGACCAGATCCATTTCTAGGAAATGACTCTAAAATGTTTCGTACGCGAGATCTTGGACGCTGGACTCCTGATGGTGAGTTAGAGCATTATGGAAGGACTGATGACCAAGTTAAAATTAAGGGTTTTCGCGTAGAATTAGACTCTATCTCAAGAACTCTCGAATCAACACGTTCTTGCCGTCAGGCGGTAACACTTAAACTTGATAGTGAAAACCTTGTTTCATTTGTGAGGCCTTCGAGCTTATGCCTCTATGATCTAGATAAAGCATTGAAAAAAAATCTTCCATATTTTTACCACCCTTCCCATATTATTCCTGTGGATAATTTTCCTTTCACAGATCGGGGAAAAATTGATAAACGGAAACTCATTATCGAAGCAGTTCAACTAACGAAAAAGAAAGCGAGCAAAGTATGCTAGAAACAAAACATGAATCTTTATCATCATTACTATTCGGTAAAAAAGAGGAAATGAAGTACTCCTATACAATTCCTCCTCAAAAAGGTCTTTTGACAAAAATATTAAGACATCCCCTATGTATGCCCTATAATCGTCTGGCCCTAAGTTTGGCACTTGTGAATATTGTTTGCTACAAGATCTTTTCTCCTCAATTCTCTACAATGAACGAAACCCAGCTACTTGAGGCCCTTTTTGTGCCTATTGTTCTCAATTTCATGGTGGCCACGATTATTAGAAGTCAGTATGTCATCAATTTACTTTTTGCTATGGCCACTAGTATTCCCACATCTTTTCCTCTTTCTCTACGCTGGGCCTGTGGAAAAGTTTACCATTTCGGCGGCATTCAAGTTGGAACATATTTTTCGGGCGCTATGTGGTTATTTTACCTCTTTACCCAAATAGATCTTTCCCCTCTTTCAGAGCTAATTGCAGTCCATATCGGAGTTTTAACTCTTGTTATGCTGGTATCCCTTCCTAAGTTCAGAGCGAAGTATCATAATAATTTTGAAATTATTGCTCGTTTTGGAAACTGGACTTCCCTCGCTTTATTTTGGGTTGAAACAATTCTCTTTATTAAAACTGTTAACCATGAAGCCACACTCGCTCATCTACTCAACTCCCCTTTTATTTGGGCCCTTGTTTTAATTACTTTTATCACCATTCTCCCCTGGCTAAAGCTCAAAAAAGTTCCGGTCCAAGTCAAAACACCTTCAAATCATGTGGCCTTAGCATCATTTAATTACGGAGAAACTCCATTTGCTGGATCTTCAACAGATTTGAGCTTTTCTCCCCTTTTAGAGTGGCACTCTTTTGCCAATGTTCCGGCACCAAATACCAGTGGTTTTCGTTTAACAATTTCCAGGGCCGGAGATTGGACAGGCGACTTTATTAAAAAAAGACCTCAATTTATTTGGAGAAAGGGAATTACCACTGCCGGTGTGGGAAATGTCGAAAAGCTTTTTAAGAAAGTTATTTGGGTGGCCACTGGAAGTGGGGTTGGACCTTGTATCCCTCACCTTTTAACTAAAAAAGTTCCTTCCCGTTTAGTATGGTCAACGCGAAATCCTCGCAAAACTTATGGAGATGAACTTGTAGATGAGATTTTGGCCGTCCAGCCCAATCCCATTATTTGGGACACAACTTCGCAAGGAAAACCCAACTTAGTGGAGTTGGCCTATAAGGCCTACCGGGAATTTGAAGCAGAAGCGATTATTTGTATTGCTAATAAGAAAGTGACTTGGCAAGTAGTTTATGAGTTTGAATCACGAGGCATTCCGGCCTTTGGGGCGATTTGGGATTCATAGTTTTAAAAGCGAAGAGATCTAACATCCTTAAGGAGTTAAAAATGAAAAGAACAGTCAGTGTAGAAATAAAGAATCAGGTTGCCATTGTTTCCATAGATCGAGAAGAAAAACTCAACCCTCTATCCTCTCAAGTTTTTCATGATCTTGAATCGATTTTTAATGAGTTAGAAAAATCTTCAATCATTGGAGCTATACTCACTGGACAAGGTGAACGATCTTTTATTGCAGGTGCCGATATAAGCGAAATGAAAAAGATGACCTCTGAGGAGGGGAAGGCCTTTTCGGCAAAGGCCCAGGCCTTGACACAGAAAATTGAAAATTTTTATTATCCAGTTATTGCCTGTGTAAACGGATTCGCTCTTGGAGGCGGTCTAGAATTTGCTCTCTGCTGTGATTTTATTTACGCCACAGAGAACGCTAAATTTGGTCAACCTGAAGTTAAGCTTGGTCTTATTCCTGGATTTGGTGGTTGTGTGAGATTAACTAGAATTGTTGGTCCTCAAATGAGTAAAGAAATTATTTACTCAGGGGAACTTTTATCTAGCGACCAAGCACTGGCCTTAAAAATTGCAAACAAAGTTTTTCCAACTAAATCTGAAATGGTCACTGCTGCCATTTCCAAACTTGAGCTAATTGGCAAAAATTCCTTAAGTGCGGTTCGTTATTCTAAAGGTGCGATCAATGACTCTTTTGGTAAAAGTACCACTTTGGCCCTTTCAATAGAAAACGAATACTTTTTTAAAACTTTTGTTTCTGATGATAAAGAAATTGGAACAACTGCTTTTCTAGAAAAAAGAAGTCCTACTTTTTCTCATCAAGTAGGACTTCGAGAACTTCATTAACTCTAATCTTTGTGGG
>CALDHR010000080.1 GCA_937898585.1 uncultured Oligoflexia bacterium | reverse complement strand
AAGCGTAGCAGCGCCTTTTGTTTTAGAGGAAAAAGATCTTTTGATTTTTTCAAATCCAATAATTCACTGAGAGGAATTTTAAAAATCACCCCATTATCAAGACCATTAATAACCCCATCGCCGTTAGAGTCATTCATAAAAGCAGTAAAAAAGAATTCATCTTTTATCACCACATGCGGCCCAATAATCCCCGGCAACAAAAATTTAACTCTTTTTATTTCTTTTTTACTACTCACCTCTTCTGCAACAATCACATCAGAACTGTAAAGAAGATGAACTCCATCTTTTGCTGAGGAAACACTAGTGAAATTTCCTCTGCGGTGAAGTCTCATGGTTTTATTGTTGAGAGAATAAAAATACAGAGACTTCTCTTTTTTCTTCCTTGATGGCGTCAGCGGTTCTTCCACTAAGGCCAAAACATCATCACTAAACCAAAATATTTCGCTAAAAAAAGCATCTTTATTTGAAGGAGAAAGGCAAACCATCTCTTTGTCTTTTTTCTCATCAAAAAGATCTACAAAACATCCCTTCCCCGAAGCGCGATGCCTATAAGAAATAAAGGCCAGCTTATTTTCATCAGGACTCAGTGAAACTTTCGCCGTGTCGGCCTCTAAAGAAAAAAGCTCTTTTGCCTGAAACGATCCTCTCTTTAAAAAGTAAATGGCCGAAGTCATATGCCCCATAGAGGTATAATAAAAACCATCTTCTTTTTTCGAATAAACACCGCCTAACTGATGGTCACTACCCACTGTCACCCTCTTGAGAGAGTGAAAAAAAGAAGTTGAAAAAGAAAAGAGGGGAAAAGAAAAAAGAGCAAAGAAGAGAGAGATACAGGAACGTTTTATTTTCATTGCGGCCCTTCTTTAAGAAGCTCACTTCTTTTTTGTTGATGATCTTTAGTTGAATGTATTTTTAAATTCTTAAAAGAAGATCCTTCTTTTAAAAGTTCTTCTTCTCCCTTAGGCCAAGCGAGAGAAGCATCTTCTTCCAGTGTCGTCTGACGATCTACATAGTAAATAACAGGCGAACAGCCTCCAAGTGCCAACATTAAAATAAAGACCAGGCAAAGATTTTTCTTCATGCAACTACCTCATTATCTTTTTTAATTGCGCCTGAATAAAAGGCGTCAAAGGAAAATTTTTTAATTCTAAAGGAAGACCATTTTCAAGAATAACCCTCAGAGACATACCTCCCTGCTGCATATTAACCCCCACATACCGCGGTCCCGTTAAACTCAGGGCCGAGCGAATTTTATTCATATCAGCATCGGCGTGTTTTTCATCGAGAAGATCAAAAAGAAGAAGAAGCTGTTTTGAACCTATTTCAGTAAAATCAATGCGCCCTTCTAAGAGAGAGCGATCTACTTGAAAATCCATCCCCGAGCGAAAACTAATAACCTCGCCACGGTCTTCTTTCTTTTCTAAAAAACAAGAAGGATTGATATTCGTCCAACGCAAGAGAGACGACATTTTTATTTTTTCAGGATTTAAATTGAGGGCCAATTGCGATTCCAAATCTCCCTGACAAAAACTTCCCGTCAGTGTATCCATAAGAAGTTGATTCTGACGCAAAAAAATTCGCCCTGACAAGTTTCCTATTTTTTTCTTTTTATAGCGCAGCTCTCGAAGAGAAAAAAGATGCTTCTCTTTAAGAAGAGGAGACCAACGCGCGTAATCTGTCCGCTTAAAAGGATTATCTTCTATCAAGTAGGCAAAGGTTTTCTCCTCTCTCTTAATTTCTTCTTCAAAGGGAATTCTTCCCGTAAAATCAACAAGATGAAAATCGCCAAAACGAAGATTTAAGTGGTTGAAATCAATATTTCCTTCTACGCGCACTTTCTTTTTCGTAGCATCAAAGACCTTCCCACCAACAGAAAAACCACCCTCTCTCTCCTGAGCAGAAAAAGAAACATTGAAGACTCCTTTATCTGCTTTTTTTTCATAAGTGATATGGCCTGATTCAACATAGGGAATCAGCTCAAGATTATTTTGCTTGCCTAAAAAACTTCGATAGTGCTCTCCCTTCATCACAAAGTTGGCCTGCATTTTTTCTTTTTCGAGAAGAGAAAAGTCCGCCCTCAGCTCTTCTACTTCTTCTGCAAAAAGACTTAAATCACCTGTAACTTTACTTAAATCAAAATCCTCCACATGCACCACTCCTTTGGCCTGATAAGAAGGAGGGTACTTGACATTGTAAGTGGCCTTGATTTTTTCTTCAAAAAGACGGCCTTCTAATTCGACAGTGGCCTTACTAAGAGGAATTTTCTCTGTAACGGCGGTAACAAGCGCAGTATAATGAGGAAAATCAATCCTCCCCTCTGCCTTTAAAGAGTTCTCTTGAAATTTCACTTCAAGATTAAAATTATTTTTAAATTGTAAATCGTTTCTATCATCATAATAAAGAGACGTTTTTGTATGAAAATTATCTAAATAATAAGAATCCTCCCCCATCGCTAGCTGAATCTTTTTTACCTCTAAATCCAAATGCTCAACTTCAATTTCTTGGCCAAAAGAAGGGAGAACTAAGGGCCCTGCTTTATCCGCAAGCACAAGAGCAGGCGAGGGATATTTTGTCACACTCACGCTTTCCATCTTTAAGACAATTTCTTTGACGAGAACTTTTCGTGTCATCAAAAAGGTCCACACCGACAGATCCACCGCCAATTGAGGCGCGCGCAATTTCACTTCAACATCATTCTCTTTTTTATAACCAAGGACAATATCCTCAAGAACAAACTTCCCTCTAATAGAAGAGCTGGTCACCCGCGCTTTGAGATCCATCCCTTTTTCTTGAAGGAGAGGACGCGCTGAGTCTAGCATCTGAGTCATTTTCTTTTCGTTACCCACAATCCAGGCAATGCTACCAACTCCCACGAGGACTGAGGCAAAGCAAAAAAGCGCGATAAAAAAAAAAAAAAAAAAAAAAACCCCGCCACAAGAGAGAAGGTCCTTTTTTCTTAGGAGGCGATGAGTTCATAAAATCTTTTCCACTTTGTATATTTTCTGCTAATGTTTTTACCAGCAATCTCTAGGAGAGAACCATGAAAAGAAAAACAAATTTCTTATTTCGACTCAGTATAGTCACAGCTCTTTATTCTGTACAGCTTCTTCCCTTCTCGTTGCAGGCAACAGAGATGATTCCGGAAGGAACTGTTGAAGTGGCCTCTAAAGAAGAAATGAGGGAACTTATTCAGGAAATGATGGACGAACAAATCATTGATGAGCAAAGTGCCACAACGGCCCTTAATAAAATTGAAACAACTTCTGATCAAGAGTGGCAGCAAATTCAAGATAACAGTCAATATATTGAAGATCCTACTACCTTTACGGCCGAACAGATGACTTATGATTATGAAAATACGCTAGAAAACAATGGCGATTATGCCCATATTCAAGACAATGGATCGCCCTATGAAGAAGCGTATCCTCAAGAGGGTTATCCAGAGGGCCATCAAGAGAACTACCAAG
>CALDHR010000079.1 GCA_937898585.1 uncultured Oligoflexia bacterium | reverse complement strand
GTATTAAGCAACTAAGTAGTTCTTTTTTCTTTTTGGCCCAATGTTTATTAACCAGTATTTTTTTTATCGCCGGTGTTTTATTTTTATTTATTCCCTCGCGTATTGAATTTTGGGAATCTTTTGGTCCTTATATTTTTTGGTTACTGGCCTTAATGTCTTATGGAGTGGGATTATTTCGTTTGAGAAAGTAGTTTTTTTAAATACTTTCAAGTCCGGGAAGGTAAAAGCTGCGGTAAAAAGAAGCAAAGTCTTCGTGAGTATTAGGGCCAAAACAGTCGGCCAAGAAGAACTCAAGAGAATCGCAGTGCTTGTTGCCGCGAAAAGAAAATGTAATTTCTAGCTCTTGATGCTCACTTTCTTTAAGAGAGATATTTTTTAGTTGGTCATCACTGTAGGATGCTAAAAACTGACTAAAAAGTGCACTGGCCCCTGGTCTCATAAGGGCCATAAAACTTTCATTCAGGCGCAAATAATTTTTATGAGGAGAAAGGCGAGCATTCGTTCGCTGGCGATAAGGTGTAAAGAGAGTCATCTCGTTTCTTTCTCCGCGCAAAAAGCTATCCCAGAAAAGTTGATGAAAAGAGTGTTCGTGAATAATATTGTGAAGATCTTGCCCTTTATGGGCCACAAAATAGCAACTCTCATCTTCTTGGTGAACATAGAGATGAGAACTTTGGGCGTGAAAAAAATAATCCCAGTCTCGTTCTTCTCGCTTCAATATCATCATCTGCTTTGAAAGGTGGTTATATTGGTTGATGATTTTTTCTTTTCCCTCTTTGGTAAAAGAGGAGAGTTCTTTGTGGTGAAACTTTTTTTGCAGGGGACTCTTTTTTTGAGAGGTGACTTCTAATTGCCAAAAACAGGGATAAAAGTGAAATCGTTGGTAAAAGGGAAGAAGATTACTCCACAGAAGAAAGAAGGCCACTTTTTCTTGGTGCTTTTCTAAGACATAGTTGAGGAGCTTAGACATTATTCCTTGGCCGCGAAAATTATCGTGGACCACGACGGCACCGATGAGGGCCACAGGGATTGATTCGTCTTCAAGGAGAACCTCTCGAAAGCGAATGGCCGCATGGGCGATGACGTTATTATCTTTAAACATGAGGTAATTGTATTGAAAGAGATTTTCATCAAAGACAGATTGAAAGTCTCGCTCAACGAATTGATTTTTTTCATAGTTAAGAGAAGAAGAGATAAGTTCTTTGACTTCTTCTAAACGTTCTAAATGATTACTTAAAGATTGGTAGGAAAAATTTGCATCCATGCTAAGCCCTTAAAATTAATAAGATTTCTAACAGAAAAAGATCTTTTAGAAAGTAAAAAAGATATATTTTAAAATATTGTAATTTCTTTTTGAGTTTTAACGAAGAGTGGGTCAGAAGTTTTGATTGATTGTTTTTATGAATGAAAACAAGAGATCAGCATATTAAAGACAAATGAATTGTCGGCCCAGGAATTCAAGGAGGAAGCTCATGGGACTTCGCATTAACACCAACGTTGCATCACTCAATGCTCAGCGAAATCTTCAACAGACTCGTTTGGCCTCTGAAAAAACGTTAGAAAAACTCTCATCTGGACAGCGCATTAACCGTGCTGGTGATGATGCTGCGGGTTTGGCCATCAGTGAGAACTTGAAGGCACAAATTCGAGGGCTTCGTCAGGCAGAGAGAAATGCTCAAGATGGTATTTCACTTGTGCAAATCGCCGAGGGTGCCTTATCTGAGGTTTCTAACATTCTCATTAGGCTTCGAGAGCTGGCCGTGCAGGCCGCTTCGGATACCATTGGGCCAACAGAGAGAAAGTTTCTGAATGTGGAATTTGAACAGCTCACCAGTGAGGTAGATCGAATTGCCTCATCAACTGAGTTTAACAGGGTTCCGCTTCTCAATGGAACGGGTGCTGTACTTGATATTCAAATTGGAACAAGAAATGATCCTATCTCTGATAGGTTGACCTTTGATGCTTCCAGCGCCGATGTCAACGTAGCAGCGTTAGGACTCAATTTGGCCTCAGTTGCCGATAAGATTTCTTCGCAGAACTCTCTTTCGGCCATCGATCAGTCCATTATTACCGTCTCAGGTATTAGGGCCGATTTTGGTGCGCTACAAAACCGTCTTCAATCTACCATCAACAATATTGCCATCAGTATTGAGAACTTATCGGCTGCGAATTCTCGAGTTCGCGATGCAGATATTGCGGCAGAGACGGCGGAGCTAACGAAAAATAATATTTTAGTTCAGGCAGGTACATCGGTTTTGGCGCAGGCCAATCGATCGACAACTAATGCACTAAAACTTATTGAGGCCGCTTCTAGTTAAGAGAGATTTTAGTTTGCCATTTTTAACAAATTTCCCGGCCGTCTATCCTGCCGATGGTCAGTGATGGGGAAGTAAAAGAGAAGATGTCAGCTTCCCTTTTTAACCAATGCAAAGGGGCAGGAGGCCCCTTTTATCTACAAGGAGGTAGTTAATGATTAAAGGAGGATAGGTGTATGGGACTAAGGATTAATACCAACGTGGCGTCGATTTCAAGTAGGCGTATGCTTAATCATACAAAACTTGAGCTCGATAATAACTTGGCCAAAATGGCCTCTGGTCAGAGAATAAATCGGGCCGGAGACGATGCTGCAGGTCTTGCTATCAGCGAAAACTTAAAGGCGCAAATCCGAAGTATTCGTCAAAGTAAGAGAAATGCAGGGGATGCGATTTCTATGATTCAAACGGCCGAAGGTGGGCTTTCAGAAGTATCAAATATTCTCATTCGACTTCGAGAACTTTCCATTCAAGCGGCATCAGATAGTGTTGGTGAAGTTGAGAGAAAGTTCACTGATATCGAATTTCAAAATCTAAAAGATGAAGTGGAGAGGATTGCTCAGTCAGCGGAGTTTAACGGAATTAATTTGCTCAATGGAACAGGTGGGCTTTTAGAGTTTCAAATTGGAATTCGAAATAATCCTGTTTTAGATCGATTAACTTACGATACTTCTCTTATTGATTCGACTCTTCCCTCTTTGGGTTTAGGTCAGACAGGGATCTCTAGTAAAATTATGGCACAACAATCTCTTGATAATATTGATACTGCTTTAGTGCGTGTCAATGGGATGCGGGCCGAACTAGGGGCAAAGCAAAACCGAGTTTCTTCTTCTATTCGTTCACTGGAAATTAATGACGAGAACTTAAGTGCAGCGAACTCTCGTATTCGCGATGTGGATGTGGCCGAAGAGACGGCGGAGCTGGCCAAAAATAATATTTTACTTCAAGCGGGCATATCGGTCCTCTCGCAGGCAAATCAAATGCCCAACGTGGCCGTTAAACTAATTGGAAGCTGACAGCGCCCATTTCTCAACTCCTCGCTCTGAATAGAGCGGGGAGTTTTTTCATTATTGCAGAAAAGGTGACGTCGTTAGAGAATACAGAGATGAAGAAAAAAACAGTGTTAATTGTCGGAGTCTCATCTTTTATTGGATCTAACTTAGCAGAGTATTTAAAAAAATATTTTAAAGTTTACGGCACGTATTTTAGTACAAAGGTCAGTATACCAGGGGTTCTTTGTCTTCCTTTGGATGTGACAAATAAAGATTCTGTGCAATTAGTTGTTTATACTTTTAAACCTGATTATACCATTTATTGTGCAGGTCTTACATCACTGAAAGATTGTCATGAGGACCCGAAGTTTTCAGATAAGCTCAATACGGTAGGTGTTTTTAATGTTTCTAATTTCACGG
>CALDHR010000078.1 GCA_937898585.1 uncultured Oligoflexia bacterium | reverse complement strand
AGATTAAATTTATTTAAGAATTCATTAAAATTACTTTTATTATATATCTCTTCCCTCATTGAGCAAATTTTTAGTAGAATACAATTTTTACCAACATTATTTTTTATTTTACTTATTTGACAAAAGAAAATGGTTATAAAGTACATCTATGAAAATACAAAGTTATGGCATTACAGATGTCGGAAAGAAAAGATCAACTAATCAAGATGCTATCTATACTGATGATCACCTTGGCCTCTATGTTGTGGCCGATGGAATGGGAGGTCATAGCGGAGGGGACATTGCTTCAAAGATGGCCATTGAGTCTATTGCAAACACAATCAAAGAATTTTCCTCTCTTAAAGAAGATGAGTGTCACGATGCCTTGGAAGAGGCGGTGAAAAAGGCCAATGACGATATTTTTCAATACGCTAAAAAAAATGAAGAAATGAAGGGCATGGGTACAACTGTCGTGCTTCTTTTGTTTAAAAACAACAATCTCTTTATCGCCAATGTAGGAGATTCTCGCTGCTATCTCTATAAAGCAGGAGGTATTTATCAAGTAACGCGAGACAATTCTTTGATCCAAGAAAAAATAAATATGGGTATCTATGGACGTTTAGAGGCCGCAGAAGACAAAATGAAAAATGTTCTTGTGCGCGCAGTAGGTCATGAAGGTGATGTAAAAGTGGACCTTTATCACTTTCAGTTTTCCCCCGACGATCTTTTTTTGCTTTGCTCTGACGGGCTTCATGGGATGATGACAGATGAAGAAATTGCTCAAGTCATTGAAAAAGGTGAAAAACAACAATTATCTCTCCAAGGCATCACAGAAGAGCTTATTCGTCTAGGCAATGAGCGCGGCGGAAAAGACAATATTTCCGCTGTTTTAGTAAAACATATATTCTAAAGAAATTCTTTTTTTGCTATCTTAAAAAGCGAATCCAACTTTTTAGCTAGGACACAGCAAAAAAATGAAAGAACGTTTTACCATTATGATTATCCCTGAAGCGGGGAAAAAAGTTATCTCTTTTCAAATCCCTCTCCTGCTCTTTCGCTCCCTCTCTGTTGCCATTATTCTTTTAGTTACCACCATTGTCGTTTTTGCTTATGACTACAAAAAAATTCTCGATCAAGTCTACGAAAATAAGCATCTTTCTATTGAAAATAAAAATTTACGCGACCAGTTAAACATCTTTCAAATGAAACTCACCTCTTTGACACAAGACATTGACCGCATCCAAATTTTTGAAAGCAAGCTGCGTACTCTAACAGGACTTAAAGACGAGGGCATGGAGGGAGATGAGGAAGAGGAAGATCAAGACGAGGAAAATGCACGTTTTTCTCCCGAAGGCCATTTTCGTAAACTCGAACGCTCTTTGCAGAAAAAAGACTTGAACAAAAAACAGCAACACTCTTTTCTTCCTACGAAAATAAAAGAGACGAAAGAAGAGGAGGAAGATTTTGCCAATCTTCAAGAACTCTATCGCAATAAAATGGCCGAAGACTTTGGCATACCCATTGATAAAAAATACGCACGCTTCTGGTTTGATCTCACCCAGGAAGGGCTCTCTTTGGCCGAAGATTATGCCAAGTTTGATGTTCACTTTAATAAACTGCGCGAAGTCGTTCAAACAGTAGAATCTAGTATTCACAATATCGATCTCTTTCTTATTGAAAAAGAATCCATGCTTCTCTCTACCCCCACCATCATGCCTGCTCAAGGCTGGATCACCAGCTACTACGGTCCACGGAAAAGTCCTTATTCAGGAAAAATGAAAATGCATGAAGGCCTTGATATTGGCTCCTATCCAGGAACTCCTATTGTGGCCGCCGCAGATGGCATCGTCTCTTTTTCAGGAAACAGAATGGGATTTGGCAATATTGTTCAGATTGATCACGGCTATGGAATTGAGACGGCCTACGCCCATGCCAAAAGGCTTTTTGCTCGCAAAGGATCTATCGTCAAAAGAGGCGATCTCATTGCCGAAGTAGGCAATAGTGGTCTTTCTACTGGACCTCACCTTCATTATGAAATAAGAATAAACGGAACAGCGGTTGACCCCCTCTATTTCATTCTCAATTAAAAGGAATTTTCCATGATTTTCCAGATAGCTAAAAAATTCTTCGGTACTAAGCAAGATCGCGACTTGAAATTTTTGAAACCTATTATTGATAAAATAAATTCATTTTCCCCCATGCTAGAGAAAATGAGCGACGAAGAACTCCAAGCTCAAACAGATAAATTCAAGAAACTCCTCTCTGAAAACAAAGCAACCCTGGATGATCTTCTCCCTGAGGCCTTTGCCACTATCCGCGAAGCATCGGGCCGCGTCTTAAAGATGCGCCACTTTGATGTACAGCTCATAGGGGGAATTACCCTCTATCAAGGAAAAATTGCCGAAATGAAGACGGGAGAAGGAAAAACTCTCACGGCAACTCTTCCTCTTTATTTGGCCGCCCTCACGGGAAAAGGGGCCCATCTCGTTACAGTTAACGATTATTTGGCAAGTAGAGATGGCACTGAAATGGGTGAGCTCTTTTCTTGGATGGGGCTGACCACAGGAATTATCGTCAACGACATGGAAGATGAAGAACGCAAAGAGGCCTATAATTGCGACATCACCTACGGAACCAATAACGAATTTGCCTTTGATTATTTGCGTGACAACATGAAATTTGATCTCAAAGATTATGTGCAGCGCGACCACCATTTCTGTATTGTCGATGAGGTGGACTCTATTTTAATTGATGAGGCCAGAACACCTCTTCTCATCTCTGGACCTAGTGAAGGGAGCACAGAGCTCTATAAAACCAGTAATGAAGTTGTGGGCCATCTCGATAAAGAGACGGACTACAAAGTCGATGAAAAGTCGCGCACAGCAGTCCTGACAGATGAAGGAATTGTTAAAGTTCAAAAACTTCTCAAGCTCGATAATATTTATGAGACAAAACACGTTGAACTTATTCACCATATCAATCAGTCTCTTAAGGCCCATACCCTCTTTCAATTAGATGTGGATTATGTCGTCAAAGATGGCCAAGTCATTATTGTCGATGAGTTTACTGGCCGCCTCAAAACAGGCTCTCGTTGGTCTGATGGACTTCATCAGGCCGTCGAGGCCAAAGAAGGCGTACGCGTTAAATCTGAAAACCAAACGCTGGCCTCCATTACTTTTCAAAATTTCTTCCGCCTCTATGACAAACTTTCAGGGATGACGGGGACGGCCGACACGGAAGCTGAAGAGTTTAATAAAATTTATGGGCTTGATGTTGTGGTAATCCCCACCAATCTCCCCATGGTCCGTATAGATGAAGCTGATGTTATCTATAAATCAAAAGATGCTAAATATAAGGCCGTGGCCAAGATGATTGGCGAGCTTCATGCTAAGGGACAGCCTATTTTAGTAGGAACTATTTCCATTGATAGTTCTGAGAGACTCTCAAAAATTTTAACCCAAAATAAAGTTCCTCATGAAGTGTTAAACGCTAAACAGCATGAGCGCGAGGCCATGATTATTCAAAACGCGGGGCAAAAGGGATCTGTTACCATCGCAACGAATATGGCCGGTCGAGGAACAGATATTAAGCTTACAGAAGAGACGAAAAAACTCGGTGGACTTTGCATTATCTGTACAGAGCGTCATGAGTCACGCCGTATTGATAATCAGCTGCGCGGTCGTTCTGGTCGCCAAGGAGATCCTGGTCGTTCGAAATTCTTTCTTTCTCTAGAAGATGATTTGCTTCGTATTTTTGGTTCTGATCGCATCAAGACCATGATGAATCGTCTTGGGATGGAAGAAGACGAGCCTATTGAGCACAAAATGATTACCAATGCTATCGCTAAGGCCCAAAAGAAAGTAGAGGCCCATAATTTTGATATGAGAAAGCATCTTCTCGACTATGACAATGTCATGAATGAGCAGCGTAAAATTATCTACACGCTGAGAAAAGAAATCCTCAGCGCAGAAGAAAACATGCTGCTCTCTGAGCAAATGATAGAAGATGTAGCGCAATTTATTGAAGATACAAACAAACCGGCAAACTCTAAAGCACCTGTTGATACGTGGCCATGGGAAGATGTCAATTTGAGTTTTCAGACGATCTTTCACAGTAAAATAGAACTCAAGGCCAGCACTTGTGAGCAACAGTATCAAAGCAGCGTCTCTCTTTATCTCTATGAGACGGCAAAGGCGATACTAAAAGAAAAATTTGCTAAATATGGCGATGAGCAAGTTCGCATGGCCATGAGGGAAGTTTTACTCTCTAACCTCGATCACTTCTGGAAAGATCATCTTCTCAGCATGGATCATCTCAAAGAAGGGATTAACTTAAAGGCCTATGCCCAGCAAGATCCTCTTTCTGCTTATAAGCGAGAGGCCTTTGGTCTATTTGAAGAAATGAAGTTCAATGCGAAGAAGGCCATTGTCAGCAATATTTTTGGTGTAGAGCTTTATACGCCTGAAGAGATTGAAGAGCTTAAGAAAAAACAAGAAGAGTACTTGCAAGCACAGCTCGCGGCCCATCAACAGGCAGCAGAAGCAAAGCAGGCGGCAAAGCAAGTAACTCGCTCTCCTAGTAAAGTGGGACGAAATGATCCATGTCCTTGTGGTTCGGGAAAAAAATTCAAACACTGCCATGGATAAAAATGAATAGAAAAGAACAATTTGTTCTTTGGAGCAAGGTGGCCCTTCAAAGTTTTGGAGGGCCAGCGGGTCAAATGGCGGTAGTTCATCGCCTTGTTATTGAAGAAAAAAAACTCATTAAAGAAGATCAATTTCTCAGCGCGCTGAATTTTTGCATGCTTCTTCCCGGTCCTGAGGCCCAGCAATTAGTCACTTACATTGGTTATCTTTTGGGGGGATGGAGAGGCGGTGTTTTAGCGGGAACACTTTTTGTATTACCGGGGTTTCTCTCTATTCTCTTTATCTCTTATGTCTATGTTCTCTTTGGTGATGTAAGTTTTGTTGAAGGGATTTTCTATGGGCTTAGGCCGGCCATTATTGGCATTGTGCTGAGTTCTCTCTATCGCCTGTCGCAAAAATCATTAACCAGTTTTTTTTATTACGCTATTGCTCTGCTCTCTTTTGCGGCCCTTTTTATTTTCAACCTTCCTTTTCCTTTGGTGGTGCTAGGAGCAGCATTGGCCGGAGTTTTTCATTATTCAAAAAAAGCTCAAACTAGCGAGATAGTCACAAAGCTCCCCTCTCCTCTTACAACAATCAAGACTTTCTTCTTATGGGGTGGAATTTGGGTGACGCCCATCATGCTTACCTTTTTTTTGGTGGGCCATGATTCTACTTTTCAAAAAATAAATTTATTTTTCAGCAAAATGTCCATGGTGACTTTTGGTGGTGCCTATGCGGCCTTAAGTTATGTGGCCCAACAAGGAGTTAATGTTTACAACTGGATTACGGCACAAGAAATGCTCGATGCTCTTGCAATGGCCGAAACGACTCCTGGACCGCTAATTCAGTCAGTTCAGTTTGTGGGATTCTTGGCCAGCTATAGAATTCCTGATATGGCGCTCAACCCTTACCTCTCTGCTTTTATAGGATCTTTTCTCACCACTTGGATGACCTTTGCCCCCTGCTTTTTATGGATTTTTCTTTTTGCGCCTTATATGGAATTTTTGCGGGGAAAAAAACTTCTCAGCAATTCTCTTTCAGCTATTACGGCGGCGGTAGTAGGAGTTATCTTAAACTTATCTTTGACCTTTGTTCTTCAAGTAGTCATCGACTTTCCCTCTTTAGCAATTTGCCTCACAGCACTTCTTTTGCAATTTTATTTTAAAAAAGGAATTAGCTTTATTCTTATAAGTTCTGCGCTGCTTGGAGTTTTTACAAAATTCCTTCCAAGTCTTCATATATTTTAAAATTAACAAGCCTATTTAGCTTCATGGGTTTAAGAAGTCTTTTTTTAAGTTTTTCTTTTTCTTCAATACTGAGATTTTCTTCAAACTTTTCTATAAGTGAATCGGCGACAACCTGCATAAAAGTTGTATCCAGTAAGGCCTTTACTGGGTGCTCATTAAGGGAGAGAGAAATCTTTTCTGGAATTTCAGCACCCTTTCTTCTTCCTAACTCTAAAGCAAAAATATCGCGCTGTACTTGCATTTCATCAAGAGTTCTTTTCATCGTAGCGTCTTCTCCATGACATAGAAGATTGTGATATTTTTTAATATTGAGATCACGAACATAGCGTTCAAAAAAGAGAAAGAAGCGCTCATATTGTTTTTTTGCTTTTTCTCCTGTTTTTCCATGAGCTATCATCAATTGAAAAAGACGATAGAGATTATCACGTGTCTCTTCCAGCGTTTGTGCAAACCAACTAGAATCATCGGCCAGCTTTAAAGACAAGGAATTAGTTTTGGAAGGAACTCTTACGGTAAACCACCAGGTTGCAATTCCGAGAAGAACAAAGGCGGGGAACTCGGCCAAGCAGTAATAAAAATAAAGAACTTTTTTATCTGTTTCATCCAACCAGAAAACGCTACCAAAAGTTGAAAGTAAATTTCCTATAATAATACTCGCAAAAGCAATGGGGACAGAAAGACTTGAAATTTTATTGGCCCAATAAAAACGCTCAATATCTTTTTTCATTCCACCTAGCTGAACAAAAAGATCTGGATTTGTTATAAAAAGAATAATTTGCCTCAACTCATCAACTGCATTTTTCCCATCATGTCTAAAAAGCTCTGTATTGCTAAGGGCCACAAAGTGACTCTCATCAATAACATCACCCTTAACAAACTGCTCGAAAAGTTCTCTTGTCGGTGTTGTGAATTTTTCTACAACAATACGCTCAAGGGCAAAAAGATCAGAGCAAGTAAAGGAAAAGAGAAGAATAAAAATTTTTATTCGACGAGCGATAATTCCTCCAATGCTTCTTCAGCAGAGATAATAGCAGTTTCTTGTGTCTCATGTTCTTTTGTCCACCCTCCTGCAAGAGTAAGGCGTGGACCGAGGTGAGGATATTTCTTATCTTTAATACTTTGCTTAATCATTTTACTTTTTTCGAGAAAAAAAGGAGTAACCAAGGGATGATGAAATTCAACGGAAAATTTTTCACCGCTAATTTTGTCATACACATCATCATTAAGCACAACCGTTCGAAACATTCCTTTATACATGGGATGAATTTTCTCTAAATTGATCGTGTTATAGACTTCTCCACGTTTAGGATTGACGGCGATATTATAAAGATGATGTGACGGATGCCCTAAAATTAACGAAGAGTCTTTATCATAGTGAACAACTGTTCTCAGAGTAATATAAGGAAGTGATTTTAGATCATCTTTTAATTCTTGTTCCGCCTCTATTAAAATATCTGCTGTTTGAGAAGCATGCGTCGTCATAATAACGTAATCAAACTCAGCAAGATCCTTTTCATTATAAGATATTTCGTAAACATCTTTTTCTCTTTTATACACAACACTTTTGACAAAAGTTGATAAGTGAAAGTGAATAGGATATGAACTTTTTGCTTTTTCTAGCATGGCAATTTTTTCAACAACTCCTCCCATGCCAATGAGAGGAACCTGATAATCTGTTTTACCGAGAGGATGAACGGGACGAAAAGAAACTAAATGCGTTAGTGAAAAAAAAGAAAGTTTTTTGGTCTCTTCCATGGGAGTCCCTAGGATAGAAGAAAGAAAAGGAAGAATGATATTCCTTTTGTCTTTTTCTTTAATATCAGGAAGTTCGCTAAGAAAATCCTCAACGGTTACACGTTCTTTACTTTTTCTTTTTTCCACATAAAACTGACGTGAATATTTTAAAAATTTCTTTAACACTAAAAGTTTTTTTACATTTCTTACAGAGATGAATCGTAGCGAACGTGAAGGCGTTTCCAAATAACTTCTCTTGCTATTCTCTTCACCGATAATAAGACCAACACTGACGTTGGCAAGATCAACTTCTTCATCAAAAAGGTCATAATCTTTTTGCAGTTGAATATACTTATCCCATCCACCTTCTGAAAAAAACTGTGCCCCAAAATCTACAGGAACAAGCTCGCCATCACTATTTTCCAAAAATTGAGTAGAAGCATTTCCCCCAAGTCTCTCTTGCATTTCAAAGAGATGAATTTCTAAATTAGGATCATTCCCAAAACGACTTAGATGCGAAAGAGCGGCCACCCCAGACATTCCCCCCCCTATAATGGCCACTTTCCTAGAAGCATGAGAAGTAGCAGAAAGAGTTAAGGATAAACAAAAGAAGACAGACCATTCGATTAATTTTTTCATGGCCTGCTTATAAGGGATAAATTTATTTTAGTCCAATATCATTTTGCTGCCTTGCAGGAGGCGTTAAATAAGTGCCAAAAAGCCAGTCCCAGATAATAAAAAGTGTCCCAAAGTTGGAGTTCTGATATTTTTTTTGCCGAAGATGATGAGTATGATGCTTTTCTGGTGTTACAAAGAAAAAAAGAATCTTCTCTTCTAGAAATTTTGGTATGGCCCAATTGGAATGCTCTAGAAAGTTAAAAAAACTATAGAGGACGACAAAAACCTGCACAATAAATAAGTCTGCTCCTAAAAAATATAAAACAAGCATTCTAAGATGATGGCCAAAAAAAACTTCAATAGGATGAAAACGATAGGCCGCCAAGAGATCGAGGGACTCGATCTTGTGATGCAGAGAGTGCCAACGCCAAAAAAAAGAAATTCGGTGATTTATTCGATGCCAGCAGTAAGACAATAAATCCAGTAAAAGAATATAAAAAATCAAATCAACGATCCACAAATTAAAGGAAAAGGCCCTCTGTTTGGGCAACCAATCAAAGACATTCAATTTTTCAAAAAGAGCTAACTCCAAAGTAATGAAAAAAAAGAATGCTATATTGATTATTTTATTTTTCTTAAATGTTTTTTTATCGAAATTCCGCAACGGAAAAAAATATTCCATCAGAGAAATAAAAACAAAAGAAGCAAAAAGAATGAGAAAAATCCAACTAATGTCATTGATGGTCATATTGATAGGCCAAGATAAAACGCGAAATAATCGTAATAAATAAAATAAAAATCCATCCTTGAGAAAACACAACTATATTTTCTGGAAACAAAAAACAAAGAGAATAGTAAATTCCCGTCTCTCCACCCTCTGCAAGACCGGCACCAAGGCGAAGACCACGGTTATCTTTTGAACTGAATCCCTTCTCTCTTTCCAATTGTCCGAGAGTAACTGCCCCTGTAATACAAAAGATATAAAGCATCAGAACCATCACCCAATAAAGAGAAAGATCTGGCCTCAACAAGAAAAAACCAAAAATGATAGAAGCATAACTAATCATATCGCAATTCATATCGAGAAAAGCACCAAAAGGAGAAGACTGTTTTATTTTTCTTGCATAAATTCCATCCGTGCCATCAAAGAGGCGTCCTACCCACCAAAGCAATAAGGCCATCATTAAATGCCCTTTAGAGACTTCAAGAGCAGCTCCAAAAGCAAAGAGCAATCCAAGCAATGTAACCATAGAAGGTGATAATCTTAAAAAAGAATAAATTTTCAATAAAGGATTTGTAAGGGAGGGAAGAATTTTTCTAAAATGATTATCAATCATTAAGAGACCAGTTGTAGGGTAAATATTTTATTCTTGCTCTGTTGTATAAGCTCTTCTCTTCTTCTTTAAAATTAAAATATGGCCAAAGAAAATCCTTTATCTCTTTTTCCTTTTCTCCAAAATCACGACCATACCATTTAAAAATACTTGAAAGGTAAAGCTTGTCCTTTAATAAATGATTGCGATTCTCATCTTGCATAAATTCTTTCATGGCCTCTTCTAGCTGCTCTTCAAGATTTTTGGCCACATAAGCTCTCTTAGACAACTTAGGACAACTGATAGACGCACAATTTACTGCTGCGTGAATACGTGGTTCCTTAAATTTTTTGCGAATAAGATCATGCTCTATATGATCAAGATAAGTCTTTTCTCCAAACAGGGTGAAAAACTTTTTTTTCCATGGATTTGAAAATAATCCGCCTAAATCCTTAATGGATTTAAGAGGATAGTTATCAATAATAAGTTTTACGGTAAAAGCGTTGTAAGCATTAATCAGAAAGGCCAACTGCTCTTCTTTCTCCCAACCATTAAATTCATCTTGCGTAACACCTGAAAGATCTTCTAAGTATTCTTCAAAAAGAAAAGAATTTTCTTTCAATGATCTATAATCAACAATTGTCGTCTTGCCTTGATCCTTTACAAAGACATCAAGTGTTTTCCCCCACAAAGAATGATCATGCTGAAATGAAAAAATCGAAGTTCTTAATAAAAAAGATAACACTATCAAAAAAATATTTTTTTTCACTTTGCCCTCTGTAGCATTTTTTCTGTATTGGGATAAAATGTTTTCCATTCAAATGTTTTATCTATAGGATTACCCGATCCAATTAAACGATAATCAACTCTATCATTTTGATAATAGACGTTTACAGTATAACTTCCTTCTTCCAAAGAGGGTTCAAGGCTTCCTCCTTTCACAGCATTATTGCAAACTTTTAATATTTTTTCTGAATTCCAATTTGCGGGGAACAACGTTTTAAGATAAAAAGAGCTATTTTCAGATTCTCCCAATAAAGTTTTTGCAGCATCTGGTGTATTGAAAGATAAATTTGCCCATATATGTCTACCTTTAGGTATTAATAAAAAAGAAATTCCAGGAAATTCTTGAAGCTCTATTTTATAGACAAGGGGAACTCCATCCTTTTCTTTTAGAAAACCTGATAAAGAATTTAAACTCATCTTCTCTGTAATAAAACTTTTCTGATGACGCCCTAACTCTCTTGTGATGATCTTTTGTTGCTCTAATTTTTTACCCCATCGGTCTAAAAGCTGAGCTCCATTTCGAATGAGATAGTCATTAACTCGCTGCTCTTGCCTCCCGGTTAAAATTAAATTACCTCTATTTTTTCCTCTTTCTAACTGATCAAATAATACTTTAAACCCTGAATCTTTCTTTAACAAAGTCAAAACTTTTTCATTAGATTTTAAATTTTGAATATTTAGCTTCTTTGCTCTTTGCAGCTCTCTCATAGTTTTTAAAGCTATATCTAAATCATTCATTTCACTTTCAAACTCTAAACGTCTTTTATCTAAATAACTTTCAACCCCCTTGATGTGATGTCCCCCACTTAACCAATCTCCTCTCTCGCTCAGGACAGGATTCATTAAATGATTTTGAACCATTTCAAGAGAGCACTTTTCTTTTCTTACAAGTTTTAAGAAGTCATCTTCAGGGAGATCTTTTTTAAGAAAGAAGGTACCATTTTCTTTATTAAAACATTCATCAAACAAATCCGGACTCTTACACTTCAAGGAGGAAGCAACTGAATGGTGTACTAAAACTTTTTTTGCAGGAGAATTTTTTTTCTTGTATACCTTAGTTCTCTTTTTATTAATTATGCCTTTTCCTGCAAAAGCAGGAACAGGAATCAACGAAGAAAAAAGAAAAATAAAAAGAAACCATTTTTTTTTAGTATGCATTATCTTTTCCCAAATACTCAAAGGCAAATTTTTTAGAAGATTCAACGCCTGGCTGATTAAAAGCATTAATTTCGAGGAACTCTCCCATGAGGGCCGTCAATGTTTCAAAAAATAAAATAAGTTGCCCTAGATTTTTCTCGTCGCGTCTCTCAAATAAAAGAGAAATATAAGGACGCTTCACCTCTTTTAAGGCCGCCTTTGTTCCTTCTAACTCTGCTTTCTGAAGCATAGAGAGTTTTTTGCTTTTTAATTTTTCATAACTTGCAAGCTGAATCAGCTCATTCTTCTTTTCGAGAAAATTTTGTTTAAAAGAAAAATCATCAAAATCTTGTTTCTCTGAACACTCTTGCTCTAAAAAAAAGAGAACTTTATTTTGAGGTCCTTCAATAAAAAGCTGTAGTTGTGAATGTTGGTCTACTGGTCCTTGAGAAGCAATGGGCGTAAACCCCTTCCCATTCTTTCCTAAACTCTCGGCCCAAAGCTGGACAAACCAAAGTGAAAAAGAATAAAAGTGTGCGCTATAAGGCATCAATACTGTCTGATCGAGATGATCTTCTTTATAAGAAGAAAAAAGATGAAGGGCCACTTGATAAAGAGAGCTCCCTTCAAAACCTTTCTTGTCTTTCTTCCTCTCCCTGAGATCTCCTTGAAACAACCGAGCACCCTTCAAAAGCTCTTTTGCATCAATTCCAGCAAATAAGGCAGGGACAAGACCAACAGAACTCAGCACGCTAAAACGGCCACCAATTTCGGCAGGAACAGTGGTTGTCTTTAAGTCCCACTCCCTTGAAAGCTTTCTTAAATCGCCGTTCTTTTCATCAGTACAAAAAACGAGATAATCCTTCAGCTGCTCTTCTCTAATTCCTCGTTTCTCCAAAAAATTTAAAATAATACTTAAGGCCGCCCAGGTCTCAGCAGTACCACCTGACTTTGAGACAACATAAAAGAGCGTCTCTTCAATATTTACAATTTCACTCAACTGTCTTCCCATCATTTCGCTATCGACATGATTGATGAAAGTAAATAAGCGCGTTTTATTTTTGGGTTGCAACACATTTAGCAGCATCTCAGGACCTAGATGACTCCCCCCAATTCCCACATGCACAAAATGCTTTTTTTCTTTAAAGTGAGAAAGAATTTTTTCCGACTCATGCAGATCATCATCAAGACTCACACGCCGAAAAAAACCAACATGGGGGTTCTCTTCTATCGTTTGCCAAAATCTTCTTTGAACGGACTCTAAAAAATCTTGAGAAGCTGAAATTCTTTCACTCTTATCTGAAAACTCGACTTTTAAACTCATCAAACACCTATCCTTGCTGTTTTAATAATTCTCGTGCAATCACCATAATCATCACTTCATTGGTTCCGGCCCCAATCTCCATGAGTTTTGCATCGCGCAAATAGCGTTCCAAAGGAAATTCGGATGAATACCCATATCCCCCATGAAGCTGCACGGCGTCAAGAGCAATTCTTGTAGCAAGCCGCGGCAGTGCTAATTTAACCTGAGCGGCCACAACTCGCCCTTTATTCCCTAAATCATAATCCTTTGCCGCTGAATATAAAAAGTGCTTCATCATTTCTGTATCAGTACTCATATCGGCCAACATCTTTTGGACGAGCTGAAACTCTCCAATATGCTTCCCAAACTGCTTTCGCTCGCTCGCGTACTGAAAACAACGCTTCACACAACTCGCTGCAATACCAAGAGAAATTCCCGAAATGGTAATGCGCTCTAGCTCCAAATTCTTCATCATATGAAGCACAGAGTCGCCTTCATCTCCCACCCTTGCATCCATCTTCACAGGAGTATTTTCAAAAACAAGCTCCGCCGTCGGTGAGGCCCTCATCCCCATTTTATGAATTTCTTTACTCACAGAAAAGCCTTTAGCGCCCTTCTCCACGATAAAAGAAGTAATATCTTTTTTATTACTTCCCGTCCTGGTGTAGAGAAACACAACATCAGCATAGCTTCCGTTTGTGATCCACATTTTCGCACCATTGATAAGATACCCCTCTCCACTCTTAGAGGCCTTTGTCTGCATTCCAATAGCATCTGAGCCAAACTCAGGCTCACTCATCCCCATACAGCCAATCCACTCACCGGAAATCAACTTGGGAAGATATTTTTCTTTTTGGGCCTTACTGCCATTAGCGCTAATATTATTAACGCAGAGTATTGCATGTGCAAGATAGCTCAGCGTAGAAGAAGCACAGACTTTTCCAAACTCTTCCATCACAATCGTTGACGCCACAGCACCAAGTCCGGCCCCACCATATTCAGGGTCTGCTGTTATACCCAAGACACCGATCTCTCCCATTTTACGAAACGCATCAATATTAAAAGTCTGCTCTCTATCGTGTTCTTCTGCATGGGGAGCAAGCTCTTTTTGAGCAAAATCCCGGCACACGGACTGAAGCTCACGCTCTTCATCAGTAAAAAACCACATTACGATACCTCCAAAGGTTTCTTGAAGTTGCTAAACTTCGAGGTTAATATTTTTCTAATCAGTAATTGCAACAAAGGATTCCTCTTGTCGCTCCAAGGATTAGAGTCAGAGAAGCGACCATTAAGTTGGGAAGAAAAAGACAACTTCCCTTGGGTAAACTATTGGTCTATCGCTCCTACACTTTGGCCTGATCTTTTTAAGTCATGGCCAACAGAGACACCAATGGTTCTTCCTATTAATTGGTCTCTTCATCAAGAACTTAAAAATAACGAGTCTTGTTTTGTTGATCCTCAACAAACACTAGAGACTTTTCTTTTAACGGCGCAAAAGTTTAAAATTAATCTTGTTTTGGCCT
>CALDHR010000077.1 GCA_937898585.1 uncultured Oligoflexia bacterium | reverse complement strand
CCCGTCACTTTTACCCTCGCTTACCCTCATTGGGTTTGGCCGCAGGGAAGCGACTTTCTTTTTTTGGCCATCATGGGGGCCGCTACTCACTGCGCTCAATATTTTTTTACCATGGCCTATAAAAAGGGTCCGATGGGTGAGATTTCCATCTATAATTATCTCACGGTGGTTCTCTCGGTGGTTTTGGGTTTTATTTTTTGGGATGAAACCATCTCTCTGATTGCCTTTTTTGGTATTTTGATTATTATCCTCAGCGCAATCCTCAATCAGCTCTACGGGGCCAAAAGTAAAAAAAAGCACCTCTAGATGGTTCTTCCTCAACTCTATGGTTTTGGTATTATCCGAAATGCCGTTAAATACGACTATCCTTTCCAAGAGAGTTTTGCTTCTCTTGCCAGAGTGACGCAAAAAACACATATCCTCGCAGGGGATAGCTCTGATGAGACAAATCAAATTTTAAAAGAAATGGCCCAGAAATCTTCTACTCCCATAGAAATTTCTCATAGTATTTGGGATACAAAATTGGCCGATGGCGCTCAGGTTCTCTCTGTTCAAACAAATCTTGCTCTCCAAAGGCTAAAATCTTCTCTTCCTTCCCTTTCTGATTCAGACTGGGGTTTTTATCTTCAGGCCGACGAAGTTCTCTCTGAAGAAGATGAGGATCTTTTAAAGCGTGATCTCATCTCCGCTCAAGAAGAAGGATGTGATGCTATTAGTTTTCGCTATCTTCATTTTTGGCAAAGTCATCATGCTGTGGCCATCAATAAAAAATGGTATCCTCACGAAATTCGCGCCATTAAATTAAAGAGTTCCATTGAAAGTTGGGGAGATGCTCAAAGTTTTCGTCATCATAAAAAAGTTTATTATAGCGACGTTGTTATCTATCATTATGGTCACGTCAGAAAACAAGAGGCCTATCAAGAAAAAAAAGAAGATATTTTAAAACTCTATCATGCTCAAGAGAAACTCAAGAAATATCAAAAGCGCGAGAAAAAACTCGATAATATCACGGAGACACTTTCTTATTTTGGTCATCATCCGGCCGTCATGAAAGAGAGAATTCAAAGACTTGAAGGAAATTTTGAAAAAAAAGTTAAAGACAAGCTCTACTTACTTTCATCAGAGGCCCAAAAAGAAGAACTCAAAGATTTTTTGCCTCGCCTCATGGTAAAAGAACTTCATCTTGTCTCTTCTCTTAAAGATATTCCTTTTTCTTCTTACAAAAACGAAAGCATTTCATTAAAACCAAATATGCTCAGTAATTTTTTGCTCAATGAAAAAACGCCCCTCAAGATGCGCTCATCTTTTGCTCAAAACTTTCCCATCAAAATGCTATTAACCTTTAAACTATCAGAGAAGGGCATTTTGCTTTTATGAAAATACTTTTTATTTTCTTTTTTTCTTTTTCTCTCTTTGCTCAAGAAAATCTGACAGTAGACCAGCAGCTAGAAAAACTAGAAGTAATCTTAAAAAAAACATCTCATTCCACCATGAGTCCGGCCATGCTCTCCATGATTCCATTGATGCAGAATAATACATCTTTGACGGCCTTAACTTTTTTTACTTCTCTTCTCTCCTTTGGTAGCAATGCCGCCGATCTTCGCCGCCCTTCCCCTCTCCTTCACTTTCTCTCTCATCAACTCGATGCTATTGCCATGGCCAGTTGTGGAGAGTGGCCGGCCGCTTTAATCAATGCTCCTCTTCAGGGAATCAGCAAATTGGCTGAATATCTAAAAATTCCCTTTGCGTGGATTCCTCATCATGCGGGAAATCTCGTTATGCAAGCTGGTATGTGGCATATGCTTGTCATGATGAGGCCCATGGTAAAAGAAGAAGATGAAATCTATTTTGATGCCATGCTGGCCTTTACGGTAACGGGAACTCTCAGTGCTTTAGGCGAAATGGGTGTTAAAAGTTTGCGTTGGTTTTTAGGGATGGTTGAAAAATACCAAAAGCAGCACGAAGGCACAGAAGAAAAAGAAGAAGAATTAGTTTAAATCAATTCTCGAGGTAGACCCGCATAAGTTCTTTAATTTTTGTTGTGTAGGGGCGTTTCTCTAGTTCGCATTTAAGCTTAAATGCCTTTAAAAGGCCAGGATCAATTTTCATTGAAATAAGCACCGCTTTTTCTATCTTTTTGGCCTTATTTAATTCTCTCACTGCTTCTAACCATTCAATGCGATTTGTTGCATCTTTCATTTTGTTAGCTCTTGAATATCAAGTAAGTCTTTAGCTCGCCCTACTTTTTTCTTCATTTTA
>CALDHR010000076.1 GCA_937898585.1 uncultured Oligoflexia bacterium | reverse complement strand
CCACCTTTCAACACCAACGCTGCGTGTTCCAATTGTTGAAAAAGCATTATTCTCTCTGTCAGGGAGAGTGCTTTTTTTTCTTCGCTATTGGGGAGAAGGGCGATTCGGGTATGGGTAGGGCATTGTCCTAAGCCCGTTTTAACATTTTTGAGAAAATCGCGATAGGGTTTTCCCTTTAAGTTAATGGCGGCAAGAGCATTCTCTGGCATACCTCCAATTTTTAAGTGAGGGCATTTTTTTTCCATAATTTGTGCTAGGGCAAATAAGTTGAGTTTATCACTTCGAGGATCACTAAAACCAAGTCGTTGTTCAGGGGCATTGCTGATAAGAAAGCTCGTGATAATAGGCATGGGATTTGATTGGGCGGCCGACTGAAGAGTGAGGTATAAGTTAGTTTTTTCTTCATTGGGAAGAGCATTTTTTCCCTTTATTTTGGCGGCAAGGCGGATAAAAGCATTTTTTGTATCGCTGAAATCAAGTCCTGTGCTGAGGAGAAAGGGAGTCTCTTGATTATTTCCAGAGACAGATTGAATAATGTTGATTCTCTCTTGGTCAGGTAATTGACCTACACCTCCCATGAAAAATTTATTATTTTTTTTATTTCGCAGGACTCTGATGTTGGCGGGGGTATCGGTATTACCGCCTAGTTTTGTGCGGCGCAATTTATCCATCTCGCTTGAGTAGGCCTCTTGCGGAGTTATCTCATTTTTATAGAAAACTTGCTTATATCCTCCGATTTCACTATCCCCTCGCTCTTGAGTATCAGCACAGTAAGCGCGCAGCATTTTCAAAACGCTATTGTAGGCCTTCATATTTTTGATGGTCTGAATCACAGCACTGCATTTGATTTCTTCAGGAGAAGTAAGGTTTGCTGCGCGATAGGCATTACAAACCTCTGCTTTATATTTTGGTAAATATTTATACTCAATGAGTGTGTGGATATCGCCCTTAAAGTCGGGTTTGCTTTCATCGTTGCGACAACTGCTTTCTCCTCTTAAAAGGCGAAGAGGAAATATGTCATTTAGTGAGGTCCATTTGGCATTGAGATGACCCTCTAGAAAGAGGCAATGAAAGCTGAAAAGAAGGATGATTTTTTTCATGAAGGAGTTATCGGAGGATTTTCTCTTTACTCAAAGAATATCTTCTGGCCATTTGTGAGGGGAAAAATCATAATAGTAAGATAAAAAAAATGAAAAAAGTTGGTTTTTTATGGAGATGAATAGCGATCTTTTTTATGCTGTTGAGCTAAAAGAGCAAGGTGGGGGAGAGGGGGAGCAAGGTGCGCCGCGTAAAAAGATGGCCTATCTCGTCTTTGATGATCTTCTCATTGGTGGTAAAAATAGCGATCTAAAAACAGAGGATCAAGAAGCTTCAGAGGGGCCGGCCTTTCGGCTTTTATCAAAGCAAGATGTTTTGATTTTCGAACTTCTTGGTGGTGCCGATAGAGTCGAAATTAATGGAGAAGAGTTTTCTGGTAAGCGGCGTCTTGTTCTCGAAGAAGACGATAGGCTGAAGTTTCTTCCTTCTGGGGAAGAGTTTAAAATTTTAAAAATCAAGGCCAAAGATGAGAGTTATCTCACCATGATTCCTTCGCGCTATCGCCAGCAGTTTCAGCATTTAGTGAGCGAGGATAAGGAGTTTGAACAAGAAGAGAACACGGAAGAAGATGTTTCTTTAGAGTTTGATACGGCCCCACCTCCTCTGCCTTCAGAAGAAATGAAGAGTGAAGAACAGGGAGTATCAGAGGAAGCACAAGAGCAAGAAGAAGTTCATTTTGAGACGCGAGAGCTCAAAGTTATGCGTCCTGAAGTGGCCCCTAAATTAGATCCCGCCCGCATTCAGCGCAACACGGCCGGTTTTTTTCGGCGTCTCTTTGCGATTGTTTTTGATTTATGTTTTTGCATCGGCCTTCTTTTTAATTTGCCTTGGCGAGAAACCCTTCTTCCCTTTGAACGACTTCTTCTAGAGGTCTCAAAACTTATTCCCATTCAAGCAGCGATGATTCCCCAGGAAGTTCTTCCTTATTTATCTTATCTTCCCAAAGTCTTTGCCGGAATGATTTCTTTTCATATCATGCGTTCAGTGGCCAATATCTTTCTAGGTGTATCCTTTGGACAGGCGATTGTTGGAATAAAGGGCGCTGATACCTTTTTCTGGAACCGCTTTGGGGGTTTTTTTAGAGAATTGCTTGGGATTTTACTCACTCCTTTTATTTTTGTTAATAAGATGAGTTATCGAGATAAGGATTTGCCTTTTTTG
>CALDHR010000075.1 GCA_937898585.1 uncultured Oligoflexia bacterium | reverse complement strand
TAAAGAAATTACAACCCAAGAAGAACTCAATAAAACCATGGATCTCTCCATGGGAGCATCCCTTAAACTAGGCCTTGGGAGTATTTCTGGAAAAACCGAGATCCTCAGTAGTTTGGCCATCAACGACTACTCCCTTTATTTTGCCGCCAAAATTAAAGTCATCACGGGATCTCTTCTCATGGCGCCAACGGATTTATCTTCTCGGGCCCAAGATCTCTATTTAAAAGATAAAGGCCGCTTTAGGGAAGTGTGCGGCGATGAATTTATTTCTTCTTATCTCTATGGCGCAGAACTTATTAGTGTTGTGGAAATTAACTTTCATAGTACCGCAGAAAAAAACTCCTTTAAAAGTGAACTTAAGGCCGCCTCTCCTAAATTGCTCAAAGCAGAAGGATTTGTTAATTTTCTCCAAATTGTTCAAACTCTTACAGAAAACAAGATGACTAATATTTACTTCTATCAAAATGGGGGAGATTCTTCAGAAAAGACACATCTCAGCTTTGAAGGTTTAAAAGAAAAAGTTCAAACTTTTATTCAAAAAATACAACCCGAAAATGTTGTCCCTTTTGAAGTAGCAACCACACCTTACCGCCAACTCTTTAGTCTTCCTGAAGGAAATGAGTTTGATACAAAAAGACAGCGAGAGGTTATTAAAGAACTTACTTTTCGCATCAATCACTTAAAAAAAGAGATGGCCAATATCGACTATATTCTCTCTCATCAAGATGATTTTGAAGAATTTAATGAAAATGAACTCTCAAATACTCTCTCCTCTATTCAAAAAGATCTTGATCTTCTTTATGAAAAAGGGGCCTTTTGCTTGGAAAAAATATCTCAATGCCTCTTTCGTGATTTTCCTTCTAAAAAAACAATTTCCTATCCTCCAAGAAAAGAAGGAAACCATTTAGAGAGAACACTCATGGATGTCTGTGAAATCAGAGAGGACGAAAGTTGTGGTGTGGCCAGCTACCACATAAAAGAAAGCAATAAGTGCCCTATCCTTGAATATAAATCTGGCCGCTCTTCTGTTTGTGGGCCAGAGCTTTATCATCTAAAAAAATCTCCTGCATGTCCTCCTGCAAACTTTAAAGAAGGAATCCATACTGCTCTCTGTGGTGTTGAATGGCAATTTCGCCTTTATCCCATTGGTCACAACAATAATCTTCAATGCCCCGACTTTACCGATGAATCTCAACATCATGCTTTTAATGTCACGGGAAAATATTTCCCTGAATTTAATCGCGATTTTCCTCCCATTCAAGCACTTTGCCTGGCCAATGAAAATTGTAAAGCAGGTTTTGGTGGTCTTATGAATAAACTACAAAATCGAGATGACCAAACATACCGAACAACTATTAACTATGGTCCAAAGATGATGCTTTTATGCTCTGGACGCTATGCTAAAAAATGTGCTCATCCTCATTTTGGAGTCAATACCTTTCAATCTTGCCGTCATGCCTCTCATGGAGTAGAAAAATACAAAGAATGCCGTCATGAAAAATTTGGCGCCGAAAATTATCAAAAGTGCGCCCATCAAAGTCATGGTGTAGATATTTATAAGCGTTGTTATGCCCCTAAAAAAAATCTTTTTTTAAAAGACATTGATTGCTCGCCTCTCAATAAAAAGGAATCTTAAATGAAAATTATTCTTATTTTATCTCTTTTATCTTTTCTTTCTTGTAAGGAAAACAAAGAAGAAAACAACACAACACCTTTGCCCTTAAATGATCTTACTTCTTTAGAGGAAAAAGAAAAAACATCTCCTCCTCCTATCGCTGAACCAGTCTCTGAAAATAAAGAAGATAAAAGACTTCTCTCTTTTGAAGAAAAAATGACTTCTTTAAATAATGATCTTGAAGGTCACCTACAAGATCATTTTCTCATAACTATACCTCTTAATGCTAAAGAGGTTGATCTCACTCTTTTAAAAAACAGAGACCTTTATGGCGAAGTGTTTTCGCCTGTTGAAAAAATAAAAACACTTGAAGAGAAAATACATTCTCTTTTACAACAGGCCGAAGAAGCTCTTGCCACCCTTTCTCCTGAAGAAAATAAAATCATCTCTCTTTCCTCTCAATACTTTATTAAAAACTTAAAGGCCCTTAAGGCAAAAGAAATCCCCCTTTTTTTAATCCTTAAAGAAAAGTTTTATAACTTTGAAGAATTTTGCCGCGAATATCATTATTTTGAAAGAGAGGATCATCTCTTTAGCGGTGATCTTTTTACCGTTGCCTCTTTGTTAACAAAAAACAGTGAACTTCCGACCCTAAATGATGAAGAAACCTGCTCTCTTTATGGAAGCAGACTTTCAAAACTCAGAGATATTTCTTTAAAAGTAACATCTCCCAAAGGAGCAATGATCCATTCTATGCGTGCTCTTCGAGGCGCTATTAACCTCAAATCAATTTCTCTTGAAAATAAACCCGAAGAAAGTAGACAAAAACTTATTGATTTTAACCTCCAAAATTTAATTCATTTCCCGGCCTTAAAAGATCTTTTTTTTGAGGGCATCAATCTTCAAGAGAGGAACGATATTTTT